>CAZOMK010000021.1:0-16578 GCA_964580615.1 uncultured Lachnospiraceae bacterium
CCGATATTGATCCCACTCGTCGGCGGAATCGTTTTGTGGTTTTGCTATAATAAGGTGAGCGAAACGGCGCGTAATATCATAACGGAGACTGTTATGGTGCTTAACGCCGCCGTCACCTGGATGCTTGTGCTTGCAAGACCTGAAGGAGAGCTTTATCTGTTTTCGTTTACGGATACGCTTCCGATCGTGCTCAGACTTGACGGCCTCGGCTGCTTCTTTGCCGCGATGACCTCGACGCTTGCTGTTTTTGTGACCTTTTACGCGTTTTTCTATATGAAAAATGAGGATCACAAGCATATGTTCTATACCTTCTTCGTCATCACCTTCGCCGCTACGGGCGGAGTCAGCATGGCGGGAAACCTCATAACGCTGTATTTCTTCTATGAAATGCTTACGATGGCAACGATCCCGCTCGTTATGCACGGATGCAAGAAGAAGGATGTCCGCGCCGGATATATATACGCGGCGTATCAGCTCGGCGGCGCGGCGTTTGCCTTTGTCGGCATAGTTGTGCTCGTCTCGCACCTCGGCTCGCCGGATTTCACGCTCGGCGGCGTGCTTGAGCTTGCTTCGGCGGGTGATCCCGTTGTCAACGTGATCTTCCTCTTTATCCTGCTCGGATTTGGCGTAAAATCTTGTATTTTCCCGTTTTATCATTGGCTCCCCATCGCTTCCGTCGCTCCGACGCCCGTTACGGCACTGCTTCATTCGGTCGCTGTCGTAAAGGCAGGCGTTTTTGCGGTGATGAGAACTGTATATTACGTTTTCGGCGCCGATCTCGTTTCCGAATTTTGGTTGGGTAAGGTCGGACTTGCGCTCGCGATATTTACTACCGTCTTTGCCGCAGTCCTCGCCGTAAAGGAGCGTCACTTCAAGCGCAGACTTGCGTATTCGACTGTTTCCAATCTTTCGTACATATTGATCGGCGTGCTTCTGTGCACGGAAGCGGGCTTTGCCGCCGCACTTTGCCATATGCTTTTCCACGCGCTCATCAAAATGAACGCCTTCCTTGCGGCAGGCTCGTTTATGCACAGCACGGGAAAAGCCTATGTTTACGAGCTTGACGGCGTTGGCTATAAGATGCCCGTTACGTTCGTTTGCTATGCCGTTTCCGCACTCGCGCTGACGGGTATTCCGCTGACGTCGGGATTTGTGTCCAAGTGGCAGCTCGTCACGTCCTCAATCTCGCTCGGAAACGCGTGGGGATTCGCTTCTGCGGCGGCGCTGATCATTTCAGCGTTCTTGTGCGCCGTTTACTCGATCACGCCGGCAGTGCGCGCGTTTTTGCCCGTAAAGGGAGAGACAAAAGCAAACGGCAGGGATGTTGTCGGTATGTGTATTCCTATGGTGATATTTGCTTTGGCAAATGTCGTTTTGGGCGTTTCCGCCGGCGGAATTGTTGATATTTGCCGCGCGATCGCGTCCGGAATTATGTGAAAAGGGGGCTGAATATGAGATTTTTACTGTTGACAGCGGTGCTTCTGCCGCTTCTGCTTGCTCCCGCGGTGTATTTCATCGCAAAACGAAGCTTGCGCTCCGCGTACGCGACATCACTTGCTTCGGCAATTGCCGAAACAGCGCTTTTCGCGTATCTTTTCTTCGCCGACGTCAAGCTCTCCGTTTCCGTCGGAAGCGCTCCTGCGCTGTTCGCGCTCGGCTCCGACGGCTTCCGCTCGCTTTATGCGCTCGTCGTTTCGTTTATGTGGAGCGTCACGACTGCGTTTTTGCCCGAATACCTGAGTCATTACAAAAATCGTGAGCGTCTCCTTTTCTTTTGGCTCGTTACTTTCTCCGCAACGCTCGGCGTTTTCCTCTCGACAGACCTCGCAACGACCTTCATTTTCTTTGAGATCGTTTCGTTTGCTTCCTTCGTTTGGGTTTTGCACGATGAGACAGAGGACGCTCTTTCCGCCGCGAAAACTTACCTTGCAACAGCGATCTTCGGCGGTATGATCATGCTTCTCGGACTTGTGTTTCTCTACGAGCGTACGGGAACTTTGGCAATTGCAGAAATTTCCGCTGCCGTTTCCGATATGCCGCAAACGCCCAAATTTATATCGGGACTTTTGCTTCTTTTCGGCTTCGCCGCCAAAGCGGGTATGATCCCGCTTCACATCTGGTTGCCGAAGGCTCACCCTGTTGCGCCTGCGCCCGCGTCCGCACTGCTTTCCGGTGTGCTCACAAAGGTCGGCGTTTACGGAATCGTTGTCGTAAGCGTCACAATGTTTTATGCAAATGCCAAATGGGGCGCGATGCTGATGATATTCGGCGTTGCAACGCTTCTGCTCGGTGCATTTTTGGCGCTCGTTTCCGTTAACCTCAAGCGAACGCTTGCGTGCTCGTCAATGTCGCAGATCGGCTTTATCGTTACGGGCATCGCCGCCGCATCCGTTTTGGGCGAGCATAATTCCGCCGCCGCTACCGGCGTCGTGCTCTATATGCTGAATCATTCGATGATGAAGCTGATTTTGTTCTCGGCTGCAGGCGTGCTTTACATGAACATTCATAAGCTTGACCTTAATTTGATCCGCGGCTGGGGACGTGGGAAACCGCTTTTCTGCATCGCGTTTATCATCGGCGGAGCCGGACTTGCCGGAATCCCCGGAACGGGCGGATACGTTGCAAAAACGCTCATCCATGAGGCGATACTCGAATGCGTGTGTGAGCTTGCGTTTGCGAAAGCTGCCGAAATACTGTTCCTTGTCGGCGGAGGCTGTACGCTCGCGTACATGACAAAGCTGTTTGTGATCCTGTTTGTCGAAAAGCCTGAAAACGACACAGATGAACATACGTCGAAGCGCTACGAAAACCCGACAACGACTTTGGCACTCGCCGCGGCGTGCGTCCCCGTGCTGTTTACGGGAATCCCCGCCGTTTCGGAGTACATCGGCAGAAAAACGGCGTTTTTCGTCGGCGGAGAGCCTGCGCTCGGCGTTGAATTCTTCGGCTGGAAATGCCTTTCCGGCGCTGTATATACAGTGCTGATAGGCGTTGCGGTGTACTTCCTGTTCGTTCGTACTGTTACCAAGAGAAAAGACGTCTACGTCAATATTTTGCCGTCGTGGGCGGATCTTGAAAAGTCCGTTTACGTGCCCGTTATCAAGGGCTTGACCTCAGCGCTTACATTCGTCGCGCGCTTCTTCGGCAAAAATGTTGTGTCGGGCGCTGTGTATCGCTTTGCAAAGGCGGCGTTGATATTTGTCGCGCACGCGCTGTCCGATCTGCTTGATATCATGATCTACGCGGCGAAGCGAACGGTTTTCCGCGCCTCCGATGCGAAGCGCTTGCTTGAAAAGGAAAACAACATCGTCAAGCCTCACCCGATACGAGATTCTCTCAGAACGGAGGTCACGATCCTTTCCTCCGGCGTGACGGACAACTTCTCCTATGCGCTCATCGTAACGGCGATAGGCGTTTGCGTCATCATCTTCGCGATCATTCTTTCAATCTGATAAAACAAAAATCCCCCGACGGTGTCGGGGGATTTTTTTCGTTATAAATTAAGCAAACGGGTTTTCCGAGGGGTAAAGAACGCCGGCAGGCTGATTATATGCGATGTCTTTTACGCCGAGATACTTGAATACCTCGAAAAGCGCCTTGCCGTAGTGACCGAACGCAACGGCACCGTGGTGCGGATAGCGTTTTTCAACGAGAACGTGACGGTAGAAACGACCCATTTCGGGGATCGCGAATACGCCGATGCCGCCGAAAGAGCAGGGGTTGACGGGGAGCACCTCGCCGTTGGCGATGTAAGCCTTGAGCTGCCCCTCAGCGTTGCTCTGCAAACGGAAGAAGGTGATCTTGCCCGCTTTGATAGCGCCCTCGATCGTTCCGCGAGTGATGTCGGGCTCGCCGTCCGGCTCAAGAGAACGCTTCATGATGAGCTGATATTTCATTGTCGGATCGTTTACGAGGCAAGCGGGTGTGTTTCCGCAGTGGAAGCCCATGAAGGTCTCGTTGAGCTTGTAGCCTGTGATGTGCTCGTTGTACATATCCTTCGGAACGGTGTTGTTGATGTCGAGCAACGTTACGGGCGAGCCGGAAACGCAAAGTCCTATGTACTCGGACAGCGCGCCGTAAATGTCAACCTCACAAGCAACGGGGATTCCGCGCGAGGTCAGACGTGAGTTGACGTAGCAGGGGCAGAATTTGAATTCTGTCTGGAACGAAGGCCAACATTTGTTTGCAAATGCAACGTATTTGCGGCTTCCGCGATGCTCCTCCGCCCAGTCGAGAAGCGTACATTCGTACTGCGCGAGACGGGGAAGTATACCCTCCATCGAGGGCGATACGGCAAGCTCCGTCTTCATGTCCTCGATGATTGCGGGGATGCGGGCGTCACCCTCGTGATTGCGGTACGCAACAAGCAGATCAAGCTCGGAATTTTCTTCGATTTCGACGCCGAGATCGAAAAGCGGCTTGATGGGTGCGTTGCACGCGAGAAAGTCCTGCGGACGGGGACCGAAGGTGATTATCTTCAAATCGGAAACGCCGATCAGCGCTGTTGCAACGGGAACAAAATCGGCGATCAGATCAGCAACCTCACCTGCGTCACCGACGGGATTTTCGGGGATGAACGCGCGAAGATTGCGAAGTCCGAGATTGTAGGAGCAGTTCAGAATTCCGCAGTATGCGTCTCCGCGCTCGGAGGTGAGCACGCCTACGTTTTCTTCTGCCGCCGCGCAGTACATGACGGGGCCGTCAAAATACTTTGCGATAAGCGTTTCGGGAGTTTCGGGACCGAAATTGCCGAGGAAAACGACAAGCGCATTGCAGCCCGCCGCCTTGACTTCGTCAACGGCGCGAAGCATATCTCGTTCTGACTCGACCGTTACGGAGCAGTTGTATATTTCGCCGTGCTTTTTTTCGTATTCGGCAACAACTGCGGCGCGTCTCTTTTCGGAGAGCGTGATTACAAAGCAGTCACGTGAAACGGAAATGATGCCAAGCTTGGTCTTGGGAATGTTTGTCATAAAAATACCTACCTTTGTCTTGTTTTTTACAAAAAACGGCGCGTGCATTCTGCACGCGCCGTTTAACTTTTATTTTACTAAATCGAAGAGCACAAGCACAGCGATGACTATGCCGACCAAGGTGTAAACTTCAATAACGGTAGAAACTATACCGAGAAGCCAACCAACGATTGCGCCGAGAACGGGAATCCATCCGACGATAGCGGTTGCAAGCCAAATTGCAAGTCCTGCAACAAGACCGATCGCGAGGTAAATGAGAATGGATACGATAAGTCCGGTAACATCCTTAGCTCTGTAGCTTACGGGAAAATACTTTTTAAGCATGATGTCCTCCTTGTGAGAAATAGATCTTATGTGAAAATAAATCTTCTGTTTATAATATTATACCTTTCTTTTTGGTATGTCAAGAAGAAAAAATATTTTTTCGTCAGTCCGAATGAAAAATCCGCGCTTTACAAAACGAAAGTAATGTGATAAAATGTTTCGGTACGGCTGATGCCGAATATGTCTGCCCGTAGCTCAGCCGGATAGAGCAGCAGACTCCGACTCTGCAGGTCGTGCGTTCGAATCGCATCGGGCAGGAAGCATCCCCCGCTTGTCACTCCGACAAGCGGGGGATTTTGCGCTTTTGCGTAATTTTTATTGTAATTATCGTTGTATTTTATCTTGACTTTTCGATGCGGCGTAATGTATACTATATTGTGGTGTATTTTATATGCCAAAAAGCAGAATGATTTAAGAAAGCAAAAGTTTATGTACAGAAAATTCATCAAACGAACGATAGACGTAGTCTTGTCGTTTATGGGCATTGTTGTTTTTCTTGTTCCGATGCTTTTGATCGCGCTTTTCATAAAGCTCGATTCAAAGGGGCCCGTCATATTTTGGCAAAAGAGAGTCGGTAAAGACAAGCAAACGTATATGATGCCGAAATTCAGAACAATGTATACGGAAACTCCGTCCGAGATCCCGACGCATTTGCTCGAATCACCCGAAAAATGGATCACACCCGTCGGAAAATTTTTGAGAAAGACGTCGCTTGACGAGCTCCCTCAGCTTTTCAGCATCTTTGCGGGAAAAATGAGCGTCGTAGGGCCGCGCCCCGCGCTTTGGAATCAGTTTGATCTGCTGGCGCACAGAGACGAATACGGCGCAAATTCCGTCCGTCCGGGACTTACCGGCTGGGCGCAAATAAACGGCAGAGATGAGCTCCCCGTTGACGTAAAAGCGAAATTTGACGGCGAATACATAGAAAAAATGTCCTTTTTGTTTGATTGCAAATGCTTTTTCGGCACGTTTTTGAAGGTGCTCCGCGGCGACGGAATCGTTGAGGGGGCGCAGTCCCAAGCTCCCGAACGCGAAAAAATCGAAAAATGAAGAAAATACTTGTTATAACGAATCATTCATATATGCTGTATCGCTTTCGTCTTGAGCTGATCGAGGCTCTTGCCGAAAATAACGAGATCGTGATCAGTATGCCGTTTGTGGGACACGAGGACGATTTTGCCGCTCTCGGATACCGTGTAATTGAGACGGAAGTTGACAGACGCGGAGTCAATCCGATAACGGATATTAAGCTTTTTAACAATTACAGAAGGCTTTTGAAAGAAGAAAAGCCCGATTTTGTTATAACCTATTCGATCAAGCCGAACGTGTACGGCGGCTTTGCCGCACGTCTTGCCGGAGTGCCGTATTGCGCCAACGTGCAAGGGCTCGGATCCGCGTTTGAAAGTAAGCTGCTTTCAAGGCTTGTCAGCGTGATGTATAAGATGGCGCTTCGCAGAGCGGAGACTGTCTTTTTTGAAAATACGGAGGACGAAAGGCTTTTTGTGTCACGTCGCATAGTCCCACAGTCAAAGACAACGACAGTCCCCGGCGCGGGAATCAATCTTGATAAATATCAATACGCGGAATATCCGGAAAACGAAAAGTTTCATTTTCTTTATCTCGGTCGGCTGATGAGGGAAAAGGGAATGGACGAGCTTTTCGATGTCGTCGAGCTCCTGTTTTCGGATCGGGAAAATTTTGTGCTTGATCTTGTCGGATTTTTTGAGGATGAATACAGAGATCGGATAGCTCGCTTGGAAGCTTTGGGTGTTGTGCGTTTTCACGGATTTATAACAGATCCGCGCCCGTATTATGCCGCGTCCGATTGCGTCGTTATGCCGAGCTGGCATGAGGGTATGAGCAACGTCCTGCTCGAAGCCGCCGCTGTCGGTCGTCCCGTTATTACAACGGATATTTCGGGATGCAGAGAAGCGGTCGATGACGGCGTCAGTGGCTTGCTTGTGCGTGTGAAGGACCAAGACGATCTTTACGATAAAATAAAAAAGATGCTCCATACCGACGCAGCTTCGCGAAAGCGTATGGGCGAAGCCGCACGTGAAAAAATGAAGCGGGAATTCGATAAGGAAAAGGTTGTCGGATTGACGTTGCAGTCCATTAAATACAGAGAAACCCGAAACACTTGATTTCGGGTTTTTGGCTTTATCGGGCTTCCGATATGCAAAAAATACACAATATTTGAGTAAAATGTGGAATAGCGCGTCGAGTTGTGCTATAATAAAACGATAAAACGCAACTTGGATTTGTTTGATAAGGAAGATGCTTGTGTCGAAGTATTTTTTAATCTTTGTTTGGCTTTTGTTGATGCTTTTCGCAAGAAAAACGATAGCCGGTACGGATAAAATCGAATATGTGCTCGGTGAAAAGGAAACGAGAGCGTCACTGACCTTCGCGTGGATCGTATTTTTTCCGGTAATCATGATGACTGCATTCCGCGAAAATGTCGGAGATACTTACGCATACAGGAAAATGTTCGGAGAAATGCCGTCTGCATTCTCGGAGCTTGTCGATTTTATTCCGACGATCACAAAGGACAAGGGCTTTTACATCCTCAGCGCAATAATAAAATGCATAATCGGAAACAGCGAAGTGCTTTATTTTTTTGCCATGGCTTTTATTCAGAGCGCGGCGCTTGTCTCGGTGTACAGAAAATATTCGACTGATTATTTGATGTCCGTTTTCCTTTTTATCGTCTCGACCGATTACCTTTCTTGGATGTTCAACGGCTTGAGACAGTTTGTTGCCGTGACGATCGCTTTTGCGGCGACAAAGTTCATGCTCGAAAAGAAATGGATACCGACTGTCTTGCTCATCTTGTTTGCATCGACGATGCATCAGTCCGCGCTTATTATGATACCCATCGTTTTGATCGTGCAGGGCAAGTCGTGGAACAAAAGAACAGTGCTTTTTTTGATCGCCGCATTGATCGCGGTAAGCTCCGTTGACAGCTTTACAAGCCTGCTTGATGAAATGATGCAGGATACGCAGTATGCAAATGTTGTGTCGGATTGGACTATGTGGGAGGATGACGGAACAAACGCGCTGAGAGTGCTTGTTTATGCTGTACCTACGATTTTGTCCGTTGTCGGAATTAAGCATATTCGCGAAGCGGACGATCCTATTATTAATTTTTGCACGAATATGTCGATCGTGTCAACGGGGATCTATATCGTTTCGATGTTCACAAGCGGTATATTTATCGGACGATTGCCGATTTATGCCTCGCTTTATAACTATATTTTGCTTCCGTGGGAGATAGATCATATCTTCACAAAGCAATCGGCGCGCCTGGTAAAGCTGTTTATGATCGGATTTTATTTGGCATTTTATTGGTATCAGGTAGTGCTAACATTCGGGCTTTGAGGATTAAAAGATGATTAGAGTTTTGCATATTGTAACGTATATGGGGCGCGGCGGACTTGAAACTATGATCATGAACTATTATCGGCACATTGACCGCACGCGCGTGCAGTTTGACTTTCTTGTCCACCGTGCCGAGCGCGCCGACTACGATGACGAAATAGATGCGCTTGGCGGTGTGATTTATCGTTTGCCGCGTCTTGTGCCGTGGAGCAAATCGTATCTTGCAGAGCTGAACGGATTTTTTGCCTCTCACACGGAGTATAAGATTGTTCATGTTCATCAAGATTGTCTCAGTTCGGTTATTTTGAAGGCGGCGCATGCAAACGGCGTGCCCGTGCGCATAGCGCACAGCCATACTGGCGGCCAAGATAAAAACTTCAAATATCCGATTAAGTTGTTGTATAGACGCAGCATCCCGCGCTATGCAACGGTGCTGTTCGCCTGCGCTAAGGATGCCGGAGATTGGATGTTTTGCGGTGCACCATATCAGATTGTTAACAATGCCATTGACGTCGGCGCTTATACGTATGATCCCTCTAAACGAGAAAAAATACGGTGTCAGCTTGGGGTGAAAGATGAATTTGTCATCGGTCATGTTGGAAGATTTATGTATCCAAAAAATCATCCTTTCCTGATTGATATTTTTGCCGCGTTACTGAAAAAAGAGCACAACGCCATACTTTTATTGGTTGGTGACGGAGAGGAGATGCCTAAGATAAAGGAGAAAGCACAGGATCTTGGCATTGACGACAAAGTTCGCTTTTTAGGCGTACGCAGCGATGTTGCAGAGCTCATGCAGGCGATGGATCTGTTCGCGTTCCCGTCGCTGTATGAGGGCCTTCCCGTTACAATGGTTGAAGCACAGGCGGCAGGTCTGCCGTGTGTAGTTTCGAATGTCATTCCACACGATGCGTATTTGACAAATTTGGTCACACCCGTTTCGCTGTCTGAAAGCGCGGAGACGTGGGCGGCGGAAATCCTTAAAAATAGTAATGTACAACGAATAGATCGTTACTCTGAGATTGCAGCACATGGCTTTGACATAACTGTCGAGGCGAAGAAACTACAGGAGTTTTATCTTCATGTATATGAACAGAACTGATGTAAAGCTTACAGTTTTTACCCCTGCATATAACCGTGCGCATACATTGCCGCGTACATACGAAAGTCTTTGTCGGCAAAGCTGCAAGGATTTTTGTTGGCTCATTGTGGATGACGGATCGACCGATGACACTGCCGTGCTGGTGAAAGAATGGATGCAGTGTGATAATGGCTTTGTCATCGAATATATTTACAAAGAAAACGGCGGTATGCATACCGCTCACAATGTTGCATACGCTCACATTAAGACAGAACTGAATGTCTGCATTGATTCCGATGATATGCTTGCTGACGGAGCAGTGGAAAAAATTTTGACGAAATGGAGACAGGTGAGGGAATTGGGATATGCGGGGATAATCGGTCTTGATGCCGATTTTTCAGGGAAAATAATCGGTAAAGGATTCCCTGAAAATATGGAGGAAACGACCCTCTCCGGTTACTATGCATCAGGTGGAAGTGGCGATAAAAAATTAGTCTACCTGACTGATATTATCAACCGATATCCACCTTATCCGGTTTTTGAAGGGGAGAAATATGTGGCGTTGGCGTATAAGTATCGCTTAATTGATCAGACTTACAAAATGGCAGTGCTGGATGAGGTACTTTGCAATGTTGAGTACCAGTCGGACGGATCAAGCAACTCCATGTGGCGGCAGTATCTCAAAAATCCTCAGGGCTTTGCGTTTTGGAGAAAGGTATGTATGCAGTATCCGATGTCCGCAAAGAGACTGATAATAGATTGCATACATTATTGTTCCAGCAGTTTTTTAAACGGAGATAAGCATTTTGTGCAAAAATCTCCCCGAAAATTTTTGACGTCAATTTGCGCCCCGGCCGGTTGGGTACTCACGAAATATATCAGGAGAAAAGCAAAATGAATGTTGACAAAAACGCGTATGTGACGGAGAATCTTAGTCAGACAGACAGACAGACAGACAGACAGACAGACATAACTGTCATTATTCCGGTATATAACTGCGAAAAGTATTTGGAAGCGGCGGTGAATTCGGTTTTGTCGCAACAGTATCCTCATATCGGCATTGTCATTGTGGATGACGGTTCTATCGACGGATCAAGTGAGCTGTGTGACAGTTTGGCGGCGACATACGCGCCGCGAATTCATGTTATTCATCAAAAAAACGCCGGTGTGTCAGTCGCAAGAAATGTCGGCATTGAATACGCTCTCACGCAAAATCAAAACGGCTACCTTGCATTTTTGGACGCGGATGACGCGTGGGTGGAGGGCTTCTTTGCGCCCGACATCGTTGCGCTGTTTGGCAATGGCTATTCGTTGATCGGTTTTCAGTCGTGCTATTGTGATAAAAATTTGCGTTCATACAGTAAACCGAGTAGTATGAAAGAGGGAACGCATGACGGCGGGCAAGACAATGTTTGGCTTCATTCCGGTCAACATTTTGCTGCAATGCTGTATGATTGCGCGTTGGTCAAAAAGGAAAACATTCGCTTTTTTGAAGGGCTGAGTTATTCTGAGGATAAAATATTCTCCATGCAGTGCATGTATTTGGCTAATAGCATCCGATTGGAGAATCGACTGCTGTACTACTATCGAAAAAACAGTTCTTCTGCTATGAGTCGCCGTGCACATGGAATTTCGTATTTTACACCAATGCTTGTCGGATATCTTAAGCTGGATCAAATGATGCGCCGATATACGGGCAGAAAGCCTTTGGTAGAGGCTCGTAAGATTGCAGGCATTTTTACAATGGAGATGATCGCAGAGCATTATCAGTTCTTTCGGTCAAAGCGTGAGGTGGATCAATTTTTTACAGATCACCCGTGCTATGTTTCGCTTCTTACGGCAGAGGGAGAGTATTCTAATTTGACCCTAAATGTTGAATATGAGTTTTATATTAATCATCCTGCAATGTACATTATAAAGAACTATTTTGTCGGAGGAGTAAAGTTGTGCAAAAAAGTGCTCAGAAAAGTGTGGTATCTGATAAGATAGCAATCCTCTTTCTAATCCATGACCTTGGGCAGGGCGGCGCAGAAAAGGTGCTGGTCAATTTGGTCAACAACATGGATAAGTCAAAGTTTGATATTTCCGTTACGGCGTTGTTCGGAGGCGGAGTGAATGAGCAGTTTTTGAAGCCTGATATTCGCTATTGTGCTGCCTTTCCACGTGCGTTTCCCGGCAACAGCCACGTGATGAAGTTGTTCACCCCCGGCTGGCTTTACAGATATTATATCAGGGAACACTATGACATCGTCATTTCCTATCTGGAGGGACCTGACGCCCGAATTGTGAGCGGTTGTCCTGATGGCGATACAAGACTGGTCTGCTGGATCCACTGTACTATGGATACACCCCGAAAGATATCCCGTTCCTTTCGTAGTATCACGGAAGCACAGCGATGCTACAACCGGTTTGACCGACTGATTTTTGTTTCGGAGGGGGTCAAACGGGCGTTTCGGAATGCCTATCCGGTAACGTGCCCCTGCGAAGTCCTGTATAACACGAATGAGACGGACCGGATCCTGACCGCAAGTCAGGAAAAGGTTGAAGAATCCGTATTTGTTGCCGGTGAAATCCGTATGTGCGGTATGGGTAAGCTCACGAAAAACAAGGGCTTTGACCGACTGCTTGCCGTTGTACGGCGATTGCGTGAGGATGGGATGCCTGTGCACCTCTACCTGTTGGGAGAGGGACCCATGCGAACAGAGCTGGAGCGATATATTGCCGAAAATGCTTTGGAAAACTCAGTCACCTTGCTCGGCTATCAGACAAACCCATATAAATACGTCGCCAAGTGCGACCTGTTCGTTTGCTCCAGCTTTGCAGAGGGATTTTCCACCGCGGCCACGGAGGCGTTGATCGTTGGTACGCCGGTGTGCACCGTAGAAGTGTCCGGCATGAAGGAAATGCTCGGCGAGAGTAACGAGTGGGGCATCGTGACGGAAAACAGCGAGGACGCTCTCTATCACGGCATCAAGCGTCTGCTTGATGATCCTGCGTTGCTCGCGCACTACAAAGAAAAAGCCGCCGAACGCGGCAGAAGCTTCAGCACAGAGAACACGGTAAAAGCCGTGGAGGAAATGCTGCTGGGGCTGTGAGGAGGAAAACATGACAACGGCATTGATTTCCGTCATCGTTCCCGTGTATAATTTGGAAAAAGAGTTGCCTCGTTGCCTTGACAGCATTTTGGCGCAGACTTATAAAAATATCGAGATCATCGTCGTGGACGACGGCTCGTCCGACGGAAGTAATGAGATCATAAAGCGATATGCCGCGGCAGATGAACGCGTGAAGCCGATCTTTCAGGCTAACGGCGGTGTTACGTCGGCGCGACTGCACGGTGTTCGGGATGCAATCGGTGATTGGATCGGCTTTGTGGACGGAGACGATGAGATTGAGCGCGATATGTATGAACGTCTGCTTGTCAATGCGGAAAAATATAATGCCGATATATCTCATTGCGGTTATCAAATGGTATTTGCCGACGGACGAGTAAATTATTTTCACAACACAGGTCTTCTTGCGAAGCAAGATAAGACAACAGCGCTGAAAGAGCTGTTGTCCGGCTCAATGGTTGAGCCGGGCCTGTGGAACAAGCTCTTCCGCAAGAACTTGTTACACAGCTTGTTCCACAGTGAAGCTTTGCCGCAAGAGATCAAGATCAACGAAGACCTGCTGATGAACTATCGCCTTTTTACGGCGTCGGAGCGGTCTGTTTTTGAAGATCGGTGCCCTTATCACTACATTGTTCGCGGCGGATCGGCTTCGCGCGCAAGTCTGAATGAGCACAAAATTTATGACCCCATTCGGGTCAAGGATATAATTCGTCGTGATGCTCCGGACGCCATCCGAGACGATGCGCAAAGGGCGTATGTTAATACCTGCATCAATATTTGCCATACGTTGATGACGTCAGGTGTGCAATACCGTAATGATCTGAAAAAGGTTCGGGTCATGCTGAAACATGAACGTAGGTCATTTCGGCTCCTCGGAAAAAAGCGAGCTGTGATGGCGAAGCTGATTACTTATGCCCCGTTGCTCTATAAACCGATATATAGTTTTTATTGTCGATATTTTCAGAAAAATGTCTATTCGTGAAGGAGAAAAACATGGATAATCTGCCATTGATCAGCGTGATCGTGCCTGTTTACAAGGTGGAGGAGTATCTTGATAAATGTGTGTCCTCCATCGTAGAGCAAACCTACACGAATTTGGAAATTATCCTCGTTGATGACGGCAGTCCGGATAACTGTCCCGCCATGTGCGACGCTTGGGCGGAAAAGGATAGCCGCATTAAGGTGATTCATCAGGAAAACGGAGGCTTGTCTGATGCTCGCAACTCCGGTATGGCTATTGCATCAGGAAAACTTATTGCCTTTGTGGATGGCGATGACAGAATTGCCCCGGAAATGTATCGGCTGCTTTATGATAATATGATACAAAACAACAGCGATATTGCCGCTTGCGGCGTGGAAATGGTGTATGACAGCTGTACTCAGTCGAAGATGCTCACACCATCCGGACAGCACGTACTCGACGCGCAGGATGCCATGAGAGCTATAATAGAAGAATCATTTTTGAAGCAACCTGTGTGGTATAAGCTGTACAAAGCCGAACTGATCCGTGATATGCCATTTGCTGTCGGAAAATGTCACGAGGATGTCCTGTGGAGTTATCAAGTGATCGGCAAGGCAAAGTGTGTATCTGTTTTCGATACGCCGTGCTATTGCTATCTTCAGCGAAACAGCAGTATAATGGGTGTTCCTTTTTCTGTCAAAAGATTGGATGCGTTAGATGCAAAGCTTCAAAGATTGACGTATGTCGAAGAAAAATATCCTGAATTGATTGAATTGACTAAGCGTGAGCTTTTTATGTTTTGTTTATGGATGGCACAGATGAGCGAAAAATATCTCGACGGTGCCGAAAAGGCGGAGTGCAAAAAGAAAATAAGAGATGCCTTTGCACAGGTTAAAGACGCATCCGCGCAGACGATGAAGGAGCGTTTATGGATTTCGTTGGCGCGGCTCTCATTTGACGGTGCGGTTAGAATTAGAAATGTACTTGGAGTCGGAGTATAATTGTGAAAAAAGTGTTATTTATGCATTTTGGCAGCGGCAATCATGGATGTGAGGCTATTGTCCGTACAACAGCAAAATTGTTAGGAGGACCGAAAGATTTAGTATTGTGGTCGTTTGCCAAAAATGAAGATGAAAAATATGGCATTTCGACAATGCTTGCAAAGATAGTTGTGTCTGAAGAATTAAAACGTTTTTCTTTTGGTTATTTTGAAGCACTTGTTCGGAGAAAATTGCTTTGTCATCCAAACGCTAATATGAATGTGTTTCTGCGAGAGCAGTTCAAGGACAGTATTGCAATCTCTGTAGGAGGAGATAACTACTGCTATCCTTGGTCTGCTACTCAAGCAGTTGAGTTGGATAAGGAAATTCGCAAATATTGCAGAGCAAGCGTTTTGTGGGGATGTTCACTTGATCCCGAAGCGATTACACCCGAGATGGAATCTGATTTGAAACAATTCGATCTAATTACTGCTCGTGATCCTCTGTCGTACGAATTGCTTAAGCGAATTAATCCCAATACCGTTAAGGTCTCAGATCCTGCATTTTTACTTGAACGGGTGGACCGTCCGTTGCCGAACAATTTTATTGAGGGAAATACTGTCGGTATTAATATCAGTCCCCTAATTATGAAATACGGTACTGACAGTAATATTATTCTGAAAAACTACGAAGTTTTGATTCAGCATATTTTGGAGCACACTGATATGAATGTCTGCCTGATCCCCCATGTGGTTTGGGCAGACAATGACGACCGGATTCCGTTGCGGGAGCTTCAGAAGCGTTTTCCAAGGTCGGATCGGGTATGCATGGTCACCGATGCCAATTGCTGTGAGTTGAAGGGCTATATTGCCCGGTGCCGATTCTTCGTCGGTGCCAGAACTCACGCCACCATCGCCGCATACTCCAGTTGTGTTCCCACTTTGGCGGTTGGATATTCTGTAAAATCCCGTGGTATTGCCAGGGATCTGTTCGGAACAGAGGAACACTATGTATTTCCGGTACAGAATATGGAATCTGAAAATGATTTGCTGGATGCGTTTATATGGTTACAGAACAATGAAATGTTTGTGCGTCAGACGCTGAAAAATATTATGCCGGAATATGTTGAACAGTCCCGGACCGGACTTGCGTTCCTGGATGGCTTCGAAACAGCAGAGGTATAATATAGAAAGGTTTTCTTATGAATCAGCGAAAAGCAGGTACTATTTTATCCTATCTGCATATCTTTTTAAACAATACAATTTCCATCATCTATACGCCGTATATGCTCCGGCTTATGGGACAGAGCGAATATGGGCTGTTTGGAACGGCAAATTCCTTTATTTCGTATTTGTCTCTTCTGAGCTTCGGTATCGCAGGCGCCTATATCCGCTTTAACATCAGATGCCGGGCGGCGGGAGACCGGGAGGAAGAAAAACGCCTGAACGGTATGTTCCTGACCGTTTTTTCTGTTTTGGCAAGTTTTGTGCTTGTAGGCGGCTTGCTGTGCACTGCGCTGGCCGGAGAACTGGTGAAGGACACCTTTACCAATGATGAACTCATGAAGCTTCGGATCATCATGCTCCTGCTGACGATCAATATGGTTATCAGCTTCCTTTTCAATGTGGTGATGATGGCCCTGCAGGCATACGAAAAATACATCGTGCTGCGTAGTGTCTCTCTGGTTACCGGAATCATCACTCCGCTGGTCAATGTCATTGCCCTTCGTGCCGGCGGTCGTGCGGTGTCGCTTTCGGTACTGTCC
>CAZOMK010000022.1:0-16409 GCA_964580615.1 uncultured Lachnospiraceae bacterium
GTACACTTCAAAATGAAGTGTACCGCTGTTGGTGTTGCTGTTCAAATATCGGATCAATAGCCGCCGTTGTCCATCGTCTTTTCGATGTTCTTGTTGATGGACTTTGTCAAAGCCTGGATACCGGAGAGGAAGCCGGAAGCATTTCCGCCGGAAACGCCGCTCGTTCCCGTTATCTTGGAGCAAATGCCGCCCCAGTCAAACATATAACCGAGATCGAATACTGTGTTTTCGAAGATGATATCGAGCATTCTCTGGGACTGCTCATCGCGAGCGCCCTTGAATTCAAGCGTTTTGGTGTAATAAGCTTCGTCAAGGCTTGTGCTGTTATACATACTCTCCCAAGAAAGTGTTTCGATCGCTGTCGATACAAAATCAACATCCGTAACTGTCATGGGGACGGAGATGGAGTTTGCACAGTAGAGAGATACAAAGGAGTAATAGTCCTTCTGATCGGCATCGTACTTAGGATAAGGAAGGATACCGAAATCTGTTTCCATTGAACGGAAGAGTGTTGCACGGTTGAGCCATGCCGCATAGAAGAGAGCGCGGCTTTCGTTGAAGGCAACGTCAAGTGCTTCTACCCATACATCGCCGTAGCCGGAGAGAGCTTCCGCAAACATTGTTGTTTCAAAGTCGTTGGAAAGAGTGAGCACCTTTTCAAGCATATCGAGATAATGCTCGCTGTTGCAGGAGATCGTGGGATAATCGTCCTTGTCCTTAGAGATGATGTGGTTTCCGCCGCCGGCAACAAATGCAAGCGTTACGGATTTTTCGGAGAGGCAGCCCCATGTGTCTGTTGCAACGTCCATAGCGCCGTTACCGTCTTCGTCATAGTGAACCTTTGTTGCGTATTCAGTCATGGCGTCGATCGTCCATGTGCCGTTTTCTACCATAGCGTAGAAATCGGGGAGCGAGTTTTCCGTTACCATCTGCTTATTGAAGAAGACAGCGCCGGTAGCGTCGTCATCCATGATGAGCATAGAGCCCATTGCAAGATAGGACTTGCCGCCGAGAGAAAGCTGCTCGATACTGTTGGGGTCGTACCATTCAGCCTCGAGATTCATGTATGTCATCTCGTTGAGGTCGTAAAGATAGCCGTTGTTGATGAGGGATGCTACTGCAAGCACAGGGGAAAGTGCGAACATATCGTAGTCATCAGAGCCGGAGGAGCAGGAAAGCGTAGCTTCCGCAGCCTGATTGAAGTAATCGTTTACATCATACTCGACAACAGTGATACCGTACTTTTCTTCAACCGCGAGGTTTCTGTAATATACGGCAAGGCTGATCGGATCTGAGTCCATTTCCTCTGCTGTAAGGTCAACGCTCTTCCAGTGAGCCTGGGAGTCGCCTTTACCGAGGATACGGAATTCCTGACCGCCGTAATTGGTGTCCGGAACTTTAAGGGGTGTAGCTGCGTCGCCCGCTGTGCCGTTATCGGTGTTTGCGCCGCCGTTGTTGCCCTCTTGACCCTTATCGGGATCGTCGGCGCAAGCAACAAACATAGAAAGCACCATTATCGTCGCAAGCAAGAACGCGAGGACTTTCTTCATAATGTTTTCTCCTTTGAAATATTGTTTTCGAAAATCTGTTTCATATATATCGAAACATTTTACATTAAAATTATAACTCCGCACTTGATCAAAGTCAATATTGTTCACCGAAAATAAACACGTATTTTATGCTTTGTGCGAAAACACGCTTCGGTTCATATTTTCTTTACATTTGCACGTTATACTTTCAATAGAAAAAACAACGCAAAAACGGAGGCGGCTATGGCAGACGTAATCATCGGAAATGACGTAATAAAGAACGGAATAATGCTCGCTCCGATGGCGGGTGCGACTGATCACGCAATGCGAACGGTGTGCCGTCGGCACGGTCTCGGCTTTGCCGTCACCGAAATGGTGTCCGCCAAGGCAATGATGTTTCGTGACAAAAAAACAGCGGTGCTTGCCCGCATTGAGGACGACGACACGCCTATCGCGATACAGATATTCGGTTCCGATCCGGACGTAATGGCAAGCGCGGCACGTGAGCTTGCGCTTTCGTCGTATCCGGGATGCGAAACGGGAAACCGCCCTGCCGCAATCGACATAAACATGGGGTGTCCCGTTGCGAAGATAGTCAAAAACGGCGAAGGAAGCGCGCTCATGAAGGATCCGGCGCTTGCCGAACGCATCGTTGCCGCTTGCGCCGCCGCGCTTGACGGGACGGGCGTGCCCGTCACTGTGAAAATGCGTGCCGGTTGGGAAAGCGCACCGACGGGCAAAAACGCGCCGGAGCTTGCGAAGCGACTCGAAGCGGCGGGAGCGGCTATGATCTGCATCCACGGTCGCACAAGAGAGCAGTTTTACGCGCCGAGCGCAGATTATGACATCATAAAAGCGGTCAAGGAGGCTGTTTCCGTCCCCGTGATCGGAAACGGAGACGTTGTGACGGCGGCGGACGCGCTCCGCATGGTTGAATATACGGGCTGTGACGGCGTTGCCGTCGGTCGCGGCGCGCTCGGAAATCCGTTTATTTTCGACGAGATCGCCTGCGCGCTCTCCGGTGAGGCATATACGCCGCCGACAGTCAAGGAACGTCTCGACACCGCCGTCGAACACACGAGACTGCTCATTCAAAACAAGGGCGAACGCGTCGGTACGCTTGAATCACGCAAGCATTTTGCGTGGTACATCCGCGGACTAAAGGGCTCGACTCAGCTTCGCGACAGGATCATGAGAGCCGAAACACACGCCGAGATGACAGAGCTTTTATACGAGCTTTTGCCGATGAACGAATGATGTTTGATGAAAAATATGCGCGACTATACGATAATGACCGACAAGGAGCTGATCGAGCGTTCGTCGAGGCTTGACAAGCGCGCCTTTGAGACGCTTTACGACAGATACGAAAAAACCGTGTATTCCCTTGTTTATTTTAAGCTCAAAAGTCCCGACGACGCCGCAGACGCAACGCAGGAGACGTTTTTCAAGCTGTGGCAAAAGGCAAGCCTCTATTCAGGGAAAGGAAGCGTCGGCGCTTTCATCTGCACGATCGCGAGCAATACCGCGACTGACATTTTACGTAAGCGCGAGGAGTCGCTGTCGCTTACAGCCACCGACAAGGACGGCGAGGAAGCGGAGCTGACACTGACGGACGGCGACAGAACGCCCGAACAAGAGACGCTGCACGTCGAGGAGCTTGAGCTTGTCAGGCAAGCCATCGAGGAGTTGCCGGAGCAGCAGCGCGAGGTGCTTGTTCTTTGCGTCATAAACGAAATGAGCTATCTTGACGCCGCACAAGCGCTCGGCGCCGACATCGGTACAGTCAAAAGCAGACTTTCGCGCGCACGGGCGGCTTTGCGCGACAAAATGAAGGATTTTTACGGGATCGGGAACAAAAGCACCGATCATTCCGTCAATATAAGTGAATGCAGGCGAGGGAGGTGTGATAAAAATGACGACAGAATGTGAAAAAGTTCGCGAAATGCTGTTTGACTTCATAGAAAACGAAGAATGTGACGATTTTTCCGAGATAAAAAAGCACCTTGAAGAATGCCTCTCATGCCAATCCGAGCTTGACGAATGCAAAAAGCTCATTTCCGCTGTCGGCGCGTGCGCTCCGTCGCCGGAACGTGACATAAAAGCAAACGTAATGCTCGCCGTTTCCGCGGATGCAAAGCGTCGCCGCAGAAGTGCGTATATAAAAAGGATATCATGCGTCGCGGCTTCCGTTGTCGTCTGCATCGGCATAGGCATCGCCGTCAAAACCGCCGGTATGTTCTCACAGACGGATTCGTTGGCACCCGGCGGGCAAGAGCCCGAACAAAACGCATCCGACAAAAACGACTGCGCCGCGGACTTTGACGATAACGGCTGCGAAAACGGCGGTGTTTCCGCGGCAGACACGTTTTTTTCCGAATTGAAGAACGCTTACGGCTACGAAAACGTCTGTTTGATCGTGCTTAACGGCACCGACGCGGCGCGCGCGTATGAGCTGTTGAGAGAGCAGACTCCCGTCTGCGCCGAATCGGAGGATTTCATTTTGGCGGATGCTGAGCAAACTGACGCAATACTGTCGCGTCTGAACGAGATCGGCGTCGAACACGAGGTGACGTGGGACGAATTTTCGAATTCGGACACGCCCGAAATCGTCGCTGTCTGCATTAAATAAAGCAGTCTTTTTTGTATGCGGCAAGGAAATTTCCGTTCTTTGCCGCACTTTTTTTATTTATAAAATGATTATATTAATATTTCTCGCGCCGTCACTGTTGACAAAGCAAATATGTGGGTGCTATAATCAAAATGTTAACAGATTATAAAGTTACATACGACAATTTTGTTGTGTATGAACAAAAATCTGCTCAATCTAATTTTGAAACGGAGAAATTTTATGAAACACACACTGAAAAAGCTCGTTACATTGCTTTTGGCGGCTTTGCTTGCGGTTTCTGTGCTTCCGTTGACTGTCAGCGCCGCGGATGAAGAAATCGAGTATAAGATTCGTCCCGTTAAGGACGGAGCGTATACCGTTTCCGCAGAAAAGTACAATTCCTACGAAAGTGAACACTTCCAGGTTCTTTGGGGCGACAAAAACAACGCCGCTCTCACCGAAGCCTGGCTTGAAGCAAACTGCAAGATCCTTGAGGCTTGCTGGGACGTTTACATGAACGATCTCGGTATGACTCCTCCCTCGCTCTGCACCAGGAAAAACGGTGATCACACGACGCATTACAAGGTAAACGTCGTTATCATGGGCACCGGCATCGCAGGCTACGAGGAAGGCTGGGCATACGGCGGCATCGACTCACAGGGCTATGCGTACCTTATGTGCGATCAGGCAGCTATGTCCGTAACTCCCGGCTCGTCCACATGGGTAACGCCTCACGAGTTCGGTCACTGCACGCAGTTCGCGCAGGGCTACAACTCCTGGGAGGGCGGCGCGTACCTCGGATCTTGGTACGAGGCTGTCGGCAACTGGTTCCGCGAACAGTATTTGTACAGTGAATATTACACCGACGGTCAGTGGTATTCCACCGACTTCTCCTATCTCTATCTGCGCTCCACAAGCCTTACTACAACAAACGGACGCGCATATTACGAGGCTTGGCCGATACTTCAATATCTCACCGAAAATCCCGATAATCTCGAAGGTTACGGCTCCGATTTCATGGCGAAACTCCTTCAGAACGGCGATCCTTCGGGTCTTATCTATGACATGATCGAAAATCTTGCGGAAGCGGATCTGGACGAAACTCTCGGTTACTTTGCCGCACACATGGCAACTCTCGATCTCAACCGTCAGGAATATTACATCAACAAGATCAATAACGCCGTAAACTACGACGAGTTCTTCTGGCAGCAGTTCTACACGACGCTTGAACCCGTTCTCGGCGCAGAAAACACATACACCGTTCCGAGCGAGCGCGCTCCTCAGCAGGCGGCGTACGTTGTAACTCCCCTTTCCGTCACCGGTGACGAGATCTCCGTCACGCTCAACGGCACGGCAAAGATCAACGGCGCGGCTTGGAAAGCCTGCATCGTTACGGTTTCAGGAGACAACACAACATATTCCAAGCTTTTCGGTGACGGCGAAACAATGACCGTTTCCGCAAAGGACGTTGACGAAGCTTACCTCACGGTAGCCGCTACGCCCAAGCTTGACACATTCAAAAATTACGACGTATTTACCGATCTCGCGTTCAAGGACAAGAATCGCTATCCCTATGAAGCTGTTATAACGGGAGCTGTTCCGCAGATCCGTGTGATCGACAGCACCGGCGTTAAGGGCAGCTATCACGAAAACGGTGGCGGCTTTGTAGCATCCACCGCAAAGGTCTCCGCTTCCGCTTATGTAGGCCCGAACGCTAAGGTCCTCGGCTCTGCTAAGGTTCAGGGTGACGCCGTCATCGACGATTACGCTGTTGTCAAGGGCTCTGCCGTTGTCAAGGACAACGCTCGCATCGACGGCTGTGCCGTTGTTGCAGGCAAGGCCAAGGTAACGGGTCATGCTCACGTCGGTGACAACGCTGTCGTTACCGCGGGTGCAACGATCTCCGGTAACGGTCAGGCTATCGAGTCCGCTTTTGTCGGCGGCAACTATTCTGTCAAGGATAACGCCATCGCAAAGGGTCTGTGCATACTTATCGCAAGCGGTAAGCTTACCGGTCAGGGTGTAGCGGACGGTGACCTTTACGACGACTCCGGAGCCAACCTCAAAAAAGGAACGGCGGCAGGCTATCTCGTACTTGCGGATGCCGCATACGCAAGAAAGCTCAAATCCGTTGACGGTCTCTATCTCGGCTATGAATTCGCTGAGGATAAGGGCTATATAGCAACAGAAAAATACTCCTCCACCTACGCGCTCGTTCGCGGAGCAAAGTGGAGCGTCGGCGACGATAACGCCAAGGGCGTTTACACCTTCGACGGCGAATCCTCCTACATTATCCTCGATGCATCTTCCGTTTATTCCTACGACATTCAGATCGAAATGAACGTATGCTGGAACGGCGGCGACAATGCTCAAAAGCTCTTCCACTACACGGGCAGTGACGGCGAAATGTACTTCACTCCCAAAAATGCAGACGGTCGTGCTTCGTTCGTCATCAAAAAGGGTGACGAAACAGTAGTTCTCACCTCCGATTCCGCTCTCACACCGAACGAATGGACGAAGATCGAAGTTACGTTCGTTGACGGCAAGGCGGCTCTCTCGATCGCGGGAAAGACTGTTCATTGCGTTGAAACATCGCTAAAGCCCTCTGACGTATGCGAAGGAAGCGGATATCTCGGCAGAGGCAGTGACGGTGAGTACTTCAGCGGCTCCGTTGACTACGCTCACTTCTACTTCACAAACGCATCCGCTGTCAGCACAGAGCTTGTTTCCCCCGTTATCTCCGCTCCCGAAGCTCCCACAACAGAGCCCGTTACAGAGCCTGTTTCGGAATCCGGCTGCGGCTCGTCCGCAAGCATCTCCTCGATCGTTGTTGCGATCGCGGTTGCGTTCATCTCCCTCAAGAAAAAGAAGCATTAATTCGCAAGATTAAAAAAGGTGCTGTTTTTACAGCACCTTTTTTGTTTTCGTCGTCCGCTTTTGATGCTTTTTGAAGATGAGCTTTCTCATAACGTCAAACGGAACAACGGCAAAAGCGACGGCAAGCGCGGACGCAAGATCGCGCGCGGCAAGCGGCGTCGTTCTGAACACTTCCCCGCCGAAATAAACTATCAAAAGCTGGACTGTCGCCGTCACCGTCATGATCAGAATAAAGGTCGGGTTTTTGCCGAGATGCGAAAATATGTTTATTCGCGTCGTTCGGCAATTGAACGCCATGAATATGCCGCAAAAGACGAACATCGCAAAAAACACAGTCATAAATCTGTCGTAATCTGAATTATAGCCGAACATTTCGCGAAAAAGATCGCTTTTCAAATAAAAAAGCGACACACCGACAGCGAAAATCCCCATTGTAAACACCGCGCCGCCCTCTCGCAACGTCAGTATCCTTTCGTCAAGACGCTTCGGCGGCTCTCTCATATAGTCGGCTCGCGGAGCCTCCCCCGCAAACGCCAGTCCGCCGAGAGTGTCCATGATCAAATTCACCCACAGCATTTGTATAACAGTCACGGGCGCTTCGATCCCGATAAAAGGGCCGAGGATCGACACGCCGACAGCGCAAAGATTCATCGTAAGCTGAAAAACAATAAACTTGCGGATGCTGTCAAAGATCGTCCTGCCGTAAAGGATCGCTTTGCCGATGCTTTTGATGTTGTCGTCAAGGATGACGATATCGCCCGCTTCCCTCGCCACCTCAGTTCCGCTTCCGAGCGCAAAGCCGACGTCCGCCGCTTTCAGCGCGGGCGAATCGTTGACGCCGTCCCCCGTCATGCCGACAACAAGCCCCGCCGCCTCGGAAACACGCACAAGTCGTTCCTTATCACTCGGAAGCGCACGGCATATAACTCGCAGATCGCGAAGCCGCGCTGTAAGCGCTTCGTCGGAGATCGCGCGCAGCTCCTCGCCGGACAGTATCAGATCGCAGTCGGAATCAACGATCCCGACACGCCGAGCTATCGCGGCGGCGGTGCTTTTCCCATCGCCCGTTATCATCACTACCGAAACGCCCGCTCCGCGTATCTCGCTGACAGCGGCGCGCGCCTCCGGACGCGGCTCGTCGCTTATAACGACAAGCGCAAGAAAAGCAAGCGAATCGGGCAGCTTTTCGGCGTCGCCGTGTCTGCCGTCCGCAACGGCAAGTGCTATCACCCTTGCGCCGTGCGACGCAAATTCGGCGTATTTTCTCTCCGCGGCGACGCGTCCGCGAAAGCTGACGAAACTGCCGTCGTCAAGCACGCAAAGCTCCGATCGCGGCAGTATCAGCTCCGGCGCGCCCTTAACGAAGGTGCAAAAGCCGCCCTCAACACCGACAGTCGCGCTTGACCATTTGCGTCTGCTCGAAAACGGCACCCTATCGACGGCGACACCGCTTGATCGCCTTGCCGAAAGATCCTCCGCGACTGTTTCGAGCAGTGCGCGGTCAGTCCCGTTGCCGCCGAGCGCACAGCGATGAGCTCCGCGTCTGCCGATGACGCTTTCCGTATTGTAAAGGCATGAATTCAGGTACATTTCATATATCGGACGCTTGCTTTTCAGTCGCGACACCGACGAAAATTCGCTTTCCGACGTTATGATCCTCGTGACGTTAAAGTCGCCGCAGGTCAAGGTGCCCGTTTTATCGCAAAACAGTATGTTAAGACTGCCCGCCGTCTCAATCCCGACAAGCTTCTTCACAAGCACGCGATCCCTCAGCATACGTTTCATGTTTGAGGAAAGCACGACTGTTATCATCATCGGCAGTCCCTCTGGAACGGCAACAACAAGCACCGATATCGCAAGCGTCAGCGCCGAAAGCAGCTCCGAAACGACGTATTCAACATCGGAAAGCGACGCCTTAACCGCGTAAATGTCCATTCCGTTAGCGATGAAAAATTCGTTAAACAGGTACGCAAACGCAACGAGAAATGCGGCTGCGTAGCCGAGAGAGCTCACGCTCGACGCAAGCTCCGCAAGTCTGCGTTTGAGCGGACTTGAGCGCTTTTCCGCGCACAACGAAGCCGCAATGCCGCCGTAAAGCGTTTTTTCACCGACGCACACAACCTCAGCCTCGCACGTCCCCGATGTGACAGTCGAGCCGCGCAAAAGCGCACTCACGGACTCCGGCGACATTGCCTCCGCATACGTCGCGGAAAGCTTTTTTTCGTCACGCGATTCGCCGTTGAGCGCGCTTTGATCGACGAAAACGGCTCCCGAAATTACCCTTGCGTCGGCGGGGACGCCGTCACCGGCACCGAGCAGGATCACGTCACCGACGACAACATCGGCGACAGGCAGTGACACAACGGCGCCGTCGCGTCGGACGCGACATTCCTCCTGCGACGCCCTTGCGGAAAGCTTTTCAAAGGCGTTTTCGCTTCCGTGCTCGGAGACGGCGGACACGACGGTTGAGATCAAAACGGCGATAAGTATGCCCGCTGTCTCAAAAATATCAACGTCTCCGAACGACACGATCACGTTCAACAGCATCGCGCCGATAAGTATTTTGATGATCGGATCGGAAAAGCCGTCCAGCCAGCGACGAAACAGGCTTGTTTTGCGCTTCGGCGCAATGGCGTTCGTCCCGTACAGCTTTGCCGAGCGTTCAGCCTCGGCGGATGAGAGCCCTCTGCCGGCGGAGGCTGTAAAATTAGTTTTTTCGTCTGTCAGATGTAGGTTCATTTTGTTCTCCAAGCCTTTGATTTACCTTTTATATATATGAGATCCGTCCGCTTTTTTATTACGGATTCAAAAAAGAAGAAATAATTTAATATTTTTTAAAAAAAGATATTGTAATTGTCGGAAACTTGTGATATAATACTTAAGCTTCTGAAAAGGCCCGTTGGTCAAGCGGCTAAGACAGCGCCCTCTCACGGCGCAAACACGAGTTCGATTCTCGTACGGGTCAAAAACAAAAAAGCATCCCAATCGGGGTGCTTTTTTGTTTTTTATCTCGTTTCGCCGGTTGAACTCCGGAAGTTTGCGTGTGACTGACGTTTTTGCCATAGTAATCCCAAACTTCTGCGACGTTCGAGCAACGCGAGAACGTTGTCTCGATATCTCGTACGGGCAATCACGCTATCCGGTCTGCGGTTACAGCCACAGGTCGGATTTTCATGTCAAATTCTCGATCATGCAGTTTCTTCCGCCGACAGAATTATTTTTTTGTTTTTTGATTGATTTATGATATATTTTATAAAAAGCACTTGACTGTAAACACAGTTTACAGTGTATAAGTTAATTCAAGATGATAATTTCGAAAATTCGAGGTGATAATTTTGAAGATCAAAGAGTTAGAAAATGAGCTGTCCATCTCTCGCTCCCAGATTCGTTTTTACGAAAAGCAAGGTTTGTTTTCTCCCGAACGGAAAGACAACAATTACAGAAAGTATACGGAGCAAGACGTCGAGCTGCTCAAAAAAATTATTATTTTCAGAAAAATGGGCTTCAGCGTTGAGGAGATAAAGCTGCTCCAAAGCAATGAGCTGCCTTTTGAAGAAGCGATCACTAACGTGCAGCATCGGATCGAAGAAGAAATGGAGCAACTCAACGGCTCGTTAAAGCTCATCAAACGGGCGGAAAAGGAAAACGCGTCATTTGACGAAATGGATACGAACGAGTATTGGAACGCAATTAGTGAATCTGAAAAATCCGGCGAGAAATTCATTGATATTTGCAAAGATTTTCTGGAATTAGAGCTCAGCTAGTTCGACACTATGTGGAAATATGTGTTCTTTCACGATTTCAAAAAATCAAGAGCCAAGCACGGTACGATCCCCGCTTGCATTATATTATTGCTGATCTGCATTTGGCGCGGGATCGCCGCCGTTATAAAGAATGAATCCTTTTGGTCCGGTTTTCTTTATCCCTTTGAGATATTCATTCTATCATTGATTATTATTTTACCGCTGTTTTTGTTGGGTAAAAAAGCACCGCGAATCGCAGCAATTATCGCAACTGTTCTGATGGTGCTGAGCATTTTGTTTTTGGGCAGTATTTTTTTGCTTATTCTCTATGGGATTTTTCAGTGATGCCATGCTTCGCGAAAGCGGTGCCGCTTGCCGAAACAGAACAAAAGGGCTATTTTTATTCCCTTTTCACCGTATCTCAATAAAGTCACAGTCAAAAAGGTGTCGCGTGGGCGGCACCTTTTTTCGTTTTTCTCGATCAAATCGTTGTAAAACGTCATTTTTTGTGGTAAACTGTGAATAGTTTATTAAGCACAAATCAAAGAAACGGAGACACAAAATGAATCAAGAAGAAAAAGCAACGGGCATCGGCACAGAAGCCGCTCCCGAAGCGCCCAAGCAGAAAAAAGAGCCTGTTTGCGACGTTATCAAAAAACGCCGTTGGGGTGACAGAAGCGACGGCAGGCGCGTTCGCACGCTGTCCGTTATGTCACAGCTCATCCCCTATCTCATGCGCGAGCGCTCCGACGCTCAAAATCACATTGAGGAAAAATTCAACGTTGACCGTGTGCTTGAGTACATCAACGAAAAGCGCCGTGCCGGATATCAGGGCTTCGGCTTTATGCATTTCATGATGGCAACCTACGTTCGTGCGGTAGCGGAATACCCCGGAATCAACCGCTTCGTCAACGGTCAGCGCGTGTATACGCGCGACGGTTGGGTCGAGATCAGTCTTATTGTCAAGCAGGAA
This sequence comes from uncultured Lachnospiraceae bacterium, assembly GCA_964580615.1. Classification (GTDB taxonomy): domain Bacteria; phylum Bacillota; class Clostridia; order Oscillospirales; family CAG-272; genus DTU064. Next base: position 11,731 of record CAZOMK010000022.1, read on the forward strand.
ATGCTGCTTGACTCGCCCGACACGGCAGTCAAGCTCGTTCTTCGTCCCGACGCAACGGCGATCGACGTCTATAACGAGCTCCATAACAAGATCAACGATTACAGAGCCGAAATGGACAGCTCCTTCGACAATCTGATGAGAGTGATCAATCACATCCCCGGTCTTTTCAAACGATTTGCCGTCGGTGTCCTTTATTTCCTCGATTATTGGGGTCTGATTCCGCGCTCACTCACACGTCTGAGCCCCTTCCACAGCTCATTTTACGTAACCTCAATGGGAAGCCTCGGTATCCCCTCGATCTATCATCACCTCTACAACTTCGGCAACGTGCCGATTTTCTGCTCTTTCGGAACCAAGCATCGCGAGTCTGAGCTCAGACGCGACGGCACCGTTACTGAGCATTCCTACATCGACGTAAAATTCGTCATGGACGAGAGAATCTGCGACGGCTTCTACTTTGCCGCATCTCTCAAATACATGAAGCGTTTCTTCCGCGATCCGTGGGCGCTCGACACACCGCCTGCAGAGGTAAAACGCGACATCGACTGATCAGTCAAAGCACTCGCTTGTCAAAAATATCCGGCTCCGCCCTCGGTGCCGGATATTTTTTGTTGAATAAAGCTGCGGGTTGTGGTAAAATATAGGTTAGGCTGACAGCCGGCAATTGCGAAGCGATTTACAGCTTCGCCGCACAGTTTCGACAATGGAGATTTTTATGATTCCGAAAGCAATAATTTTCGATCTTGACGGGACGCTCATGCACACACTTCCCGATATACACGCATCCGTCAATGCAATGCTCGCGCGCGAGGGATATCCGCTCCGCGAATATGAGCACACCGTATACGGACTTAACAAAGGCGCGCGCTATTTGATCGCGCACGCGCTCCCCGACGGCGCATCCGACAGCGATATTGACAGAGCGCTTGCAACATATTCCGAAGAATACACCCTTCACTGCGCCGATTCCTCCGAGCCGTTTGACGGCATAGACGAAATGATCCTCGATCTGCTCGCCGCGGAGTACAGTCTCGCCGTTCTTTCGAACAAGCCCGATGAATTCACGAAAAAGCTTACCTCGGAAGCATTCGGCAACAGCTTCGATCCCGTTTTGGGTCAGGGCAAATACAAAACAAAGCCGTCGCCGGAGGCTCCGCTTGCGATTGCGGCAGGCTGGGGACTGACGCCGGACGAGGTCGTTTTCGTCGGCGATTCCGACATTGACATGATGACGGCTAAGGCGGCGGGAATGCGCGCCGTCGGTGTTGAGTGGGGTTACAGAGAACCCTCGCTTTTGCTTGAAGCGGGTGCGGAGAAGCTCGCAAAAACGCCCTCCGAGCTTTTCGAGATCATCAAATCGTTAACATAAATTTTTATTGCTTATAAGGAGAATTTTTATGAAAACCTACGGCAAAAAGACATGGCTCATCCCCGACGCATTTCTCGGCTCGGAGTCCGCAAACGAGCTCATCACACACGAGGCGGTATGCGTTATCAACACGTCACCGGAGGACGCCGTCATTCGTTTGACAGCCATTTTCGAGGACAGAGCTCCCATAGACAATTTCAAGGCGCACTGCGGCGCCGAAAGAACGCATCACATAAGGCTTGACAAGCTTCGCTCCGAAAGCGGCGACGGCATCCCGCTCGACACTCCCTACGCCCTGCTTGTCGAATCAAGCACGCCGATCGTCGTGCAGTACAGCCGACTTGACGCAAGCCACGCCGAGCTCGCGCTTATGACGACAATGGCATGGGCGCCGGACGAGGAATAAGCCGTCGCATCGTCCGAGAAGTCACAATCAAAAACATTGCATTTCCTATTGACAAAGCGCCACTGCGCGTAATATAATATCAGCACATCATCATAGTTAGGGGTGCTGCGTGCACGCGGCTGAGATGACGGGCGAACCCGTCGGACCCTTATACCTGATGCGGATAATGCCGCCGTAGGAAATTTTTCGCGATAACAAGCGGAGCGCTCTTCCTCGGTGCGCTCCGTTTTTGTTTTGAAAATTTTCGGAGGCACAAAGAATGGAAAACACAAAAAAAAGAAACAAAACTCTCCTTGCCATGTGCGAGGGCGGTATAATGATCGCCCTTTCGCTTGCACTTTCGTACATTGACGTCCCGCTCGGAACTCAGGGCGGCTCCGTTGACATCGTTATGGTTCCGCTCATGCTCTTCGCTTTGCGTCACGGCATCGGAAGCGGCGTCATAGCGGGCGCCGCGTTCGGTACGCTCAAGTATTTTTTGTCGAACGGCTTCGCGATCTCGTGGGAATCGATCATTTTCGACTATTCCGTCGCATACGCCGCTGTGGGTCTCACGGCGCTTGTGCTGTTGTTCCGCAAAAACAAGGGCTTAACAACGGCTAAAGCCGCTGTCGGCGCGTTTGTCGGCGGCGTCATACGCTTCGCAGTGCACTACATTTCCGGCGTGACCGTTTACGCAAAATATATGCCCGACGAATTCCTCGGTCTGCCCATGTCAACGCCGTTCATTTATTCCTTCCTTTATAACGGACTTTACATGATCCCCAACATCATCGCCGCCGTTATAATCGTTCCGCTTATCGTAAAAGCACTCGAAAAAGCAAAGATATAACATAATTTCGAAAAAAATCCCTTCGTGAGCGCCGAAGGGATTTTTGTTTTACGCACAGACTTGACGAAAGCACGGATTTATCATATAATCTAAAGGATAAATCAAAGGAGGCTTGCAATGGCATACGAGATCACATCCGAATATTATGATATGATAAATTCGCACGTCGATTACGGCGCTTGGTGCGACTTCCTTGAAAAAATGCTCGTCAAATACGCGAAAGAAAAGCCCTCGCTCGTGCTCGATCTCGGCTGCGGAACAGGCGTGATCACGCTTGAGCTTGCGCGGCGCGGCTATGATATGACGGGGATCGACATTTCCCCCGAAATGCTCGACGAGGCGCGTGAAAACGCCGCCGAAGCGGGGCTGTCGAGCGACATACTTTGGCTTTGTCAGGATATGTGCGGATTTGAACTGTACGGCACCGTTGATGCAGTTATCGCGACCTGCGACGCGGTGAATTATCTTTTGACTGCGCCCCACCTTGACAAATGCTTCTCGCTCGTACACAATTATCTCGTTCCGGACGGACTTTTTGTGTTCGATATTTCGTCAAAAGCGAAATTCAAGCGGATGTACAAGGGCGACATCATCATCGAAACGGACAGCGTCTACTGCGGCTGGCAAAACGACTACAACGAAAAAACAGGCATTGCGGAGTTCTATCTTTCCTACTTTACCCCGCAAGGCGACACCGACGACGGAATTTACGTCCGCAGAGACGAATATCAGCGTCAGCGCGCCTGGAGCGTGCGTTCCATACGTCAGGCGCTCGCGCGCGGCGGATTTGAGCTTCTGGCGGTCACGGACTCTTACTCCTGCGACCCGCTGTGCGGCGAGACGGAAAACGACAGGATCTATTTTGTCGCGAGGGTAAAAAAGACGAAAAAAAGCGGCAACAACGGACTTAACTGACATAAAAATCGGAGAAATTATGAAAAACGAAAAAGCAACAATACTTCGCGCGATGACCCGTGACGGTTCGGCGCGCATACACGTAATAAATTCAACCTCGATCGTCAATTCCGCGATCGAGATCCATCACACCTCCGCGACAGCGGGCGCCGCGATCGGCAGACTTCTTACAGTCGGCTCTGTCATGGGTGCGATGCTGGGCGACGCGGAGGATTCCGTAACAGTCACCGTCAAGGGCGACGGCCCGCTCGGTATCATGACTGTCGTTTCCGACAGCAACGGAAATGTCCGCGGATACGTCGAGAATCCCGAAACAGAGCTTCCGCTCAATTCCGTCGGTAAGCTTGACGTCGGCGGAGCCGTTTGCGGCGAAAACGGTTCCGGACTGCTCCAAATCGTGCGTGACGCGGGCGGCGACGAGCCTTACGTCGGCGTTATTGAGCTTCATTCGGGTGAGATCGGCGACGATATCGCCGCTTATTACGCAGAAAGCGAGCAGATCCCGACGATGTGTGCCGTCGGCGTGCTCATCGACAAGGACTACACCTGCAAGGCGGCGGGCTGCGTCTTTGTTCAGCTCCTTCCCTTTTACGATGAGGAAACTGCCGCCGCAATCGAAAAAAATGCCGCGAAGCTCTCGCGCGTTTCTTCCCTTTTTGACAACGGCATGACGAACGAGGAGATCCTCGCCTACGCCATGGAAGGCATCGAATATGACGTTTTCGACGAGCTTGACGTTGAGTACCGCTGCACCTGCTCTCGCGAAAGAACGGGACGTGCGCTTTACAGTCTCGGTAAGACAGAAGCGGAAAAGCTTCTTGCCGAGCAGGTTGCCGAGGGCAAGCCGGAGGAGATCGAATTCGGCTGCCGTTTCTGCGGCAAAAAATACGTCTTTGAAAAAGACGAAATTCGAAAAATGTTCGAAAACGCGTAAACCGGCATCGGTCAAAGTCAAAAAAAATCAAGCTATACTTGACTTTTTTCGACTTTGCAAAAAAATCTGAAAAAATTAAAAAAAGTTGTTGACAAACTCATCATCTCTGTGCTATAATAATACTCGCCGTTCGGAAAGCACCGTACACGGCATAGCATTGCGAGATGCGGGAGCATAGCTCAGTTGGGAGAGCATCTGCCTTACAAGCAGAGGGTCACAGGTT
>CAZOMK010000023.1:0-2613 GCA_964580615.1 uncultured Lachnospiraceae bacterium
GGTCGTATATGAGTTTACCGTGATTTTGCTCCGCTTTCTGTATGGAGGAAAGAAGATCTCGCGCTTCCTCCGTTTCGAATTCGAAAACGCAGGTATTGTAGAGCTGAGAGACGTGTTTTTCCATCGAAAGCACGTCCGAGCAAAGATAAGAATCATTATCCTTGTCCGCTCCGGGCGTACAGGTATATTTTGCCGAAAAGCTCATGCTCGGCTTGTTGCCCGGCACGGGAGGCGTTACCGTTCCCGACTGCAAATCCGTTATAACCTTATAATGCTCGTTTTCGATTCCGGAAAGCTCCGTGAACATATTTTTGAGCTGAGGGTCAACGGCACATTCGGAATGCTTTTTGTATTTGTCTCGGCAAAGCTTCTCGCTGTCTGCAAGATCCTTCAAAAGTTCCTTCTCTTTTTCGGTGAGTGTCATTTTTCGATTTCCTTTCTATACATGAACGCGCGATGCGTTTAGCTTTATTATTCGCCGTTATTTCGGTATTTATTCCTGATTTTACATTTGCGGCGCTGAAATTTCAAAAACAAAAAAATTCATTTTCACTCTTGACAATAAAAAATTTCGTGGTATACTTATGTCAATTTATGAAAGTGATCTTTGAGGAAAGGAGCTTATCGAAAATGAAAAATCGCGTTTTTGCAATTAACAACATGATGATGGAGATGTGCATGTGGAACTTCGACATGTGCATGCCTTTTCGCGCACTTATTTCCGATACGATCTCCATTCCGCAAGTAAAATATTCAGCCGCATAATTCGAGCTGACATCAACTGCTTACAGCCGGGAGACTTTATCGGAGTCTCCCGGTTTATTTTTTTCAGAAAGGTGATCAGATCCATGAGGAACTACTTCGAAATGCTCGTCAGAGCAAATTTCAGATTCGGACGAATGTGCGGCTTTGCCTTTACCGAACGTTAAAAACCAAAAATCAAATCAAACACCACACAAGGAGAATATTTTACCATGAAAAAGCTTATTTCACTTACACTCATCTCTGTAATCGCACTCACACTCATCGTTTTTCTTTCGTCCTGCGGCGACACAAATTCAGACAGCATAACAATAGCGATCCCGAACGACACGACAAACGAAGCAAGAGCCCTGCTTTTGCTTGAATCGCTCGGATACATCAAGCTCAAGGACGGCGCCGGCATCACGGCTACGCCCATCGACATCGTAGAAAATCCCTACAATCTTAAATTCAACGAGGTTGAAGCGGCACAGCTTCCCAACGTGCTCCGCGACGTTGACTACGCGATCATAAATTCAAACTACGCAATTGACGCAAAGCTTGACCCGACGGAAAAGGCGCTCGCACTCGAAGGCTCCTCATCCGCATACGCAAACATTCTCGCCGTAAAGGAAGGTAACGAAAATTCGGAGATTATAAAAGCGTTGAAGGCGGCTCTCGAAAGCAAGCAGGTTGCCGATTTTATCGCATCGGAATACAAGGGCGCAGTCGTTTCGGTTGTTGACAATCTTACAGACGGATATGATTCAACAGTCGATTACGCAGCCCTCTCCGGCAAGACGATCACAGTTGCGGCATCTCCCGCACCTCACGCCGAGATTTTGAAGATCGCAAAGGATATTCTGGCGCAGAAAAACATAACCCTTGACATAAAGGAATTCACCGATTATGTTCAGCCCAACAATGTGGTCGAAAGCGGCGAAATTGACGCTAACTACTTCCAGCACTCGCCCTATCTTGATGATTTCAACAAGGAAAACGGAACTCACGTTGTCTCCGTCGGAGCAATTCACGTTGAGCCGCTCGGCATTTACGGCGGAAAGCAAACGACTCTCGACGCAATAAAAAACGGCAATTCGGATCAAGCTCAGTAAACTTTTGACAACAAAATACCGACGGACGAAAAAGTCCGTCGGTCGGCATCGGAGGCTTATATGATAGGCATAAAAAACGTATCCAAGGAATTTTATACAAGCGAAGGAAAGGTCGAAGCACTCAGGGACGTTTCCCTCTCGATAGAGGACGGGGATATTTTCGGGATCATCGGAATGAGCGGCGCGGGAAAAAGCACGCTCGTTCGATGCATCAATATGCTTGAGCGCCCGACGTCCGGCTCGATCGAGATCGACGGGGTCAACATTTGTACGATGTCCGATTCGGAGTTAAGGTCACTCAGGCGAGATATAACGATGATCTTTCAAGGCTTTAACCTTCTGATGCAGAGAAATTGCCTCAAAAACGTCTGTTTTCCGCTTGAACTGTCCGGAATGAGCAGATCGGAAGCAAAGAAAAAGGCGGCGGAGCTTTTGGAGATCGTTGGGATTGGGGACAAAGCGGGCGCGTTCCCCGCACAGCTTTCCGGCGGTCAACAGCAAAGAGTTGCCATCGCGCGTGCGCTTGCGACAAATCCGAAGGTTCTTCTTTGCGACGAAGCGACAAGTGCGCTTGATCCGTCAACGACAAACTCGATCCTTGAGCTCATCCGCGACATTAACGAAAAGCTCGGAATAACTGTCGTTATCATCACGCATCAGATGAGCGTCATCGAAAGCGTCTGCAAGCACGTTGCGATTTTGGACAAGGGAGAAATTGCCGAGCAAGGCAAGGTCTCCGAGGTATTTTCGCATCCGA
>CAZOMK010000023.1:2623-15854 GCA_964580615.1 uncultured Lachnospiraceae bacterium
ACGTCTCGTTTTTCCTGAGCGATAAACGGGTCATATCGTTGCATCCGACACGGCACAGCGCTTTATTCGCGTCGTTTTCAACGGCGCGGAAGCGGCGGGGTCACCAATTATCGCAAGGATGGCTGTCGAAAAAGGCATTGAAGCAAATATCGCCTATGCTTCAACAAAAAGCATAGGCGGCAGGGCTTACGGTTCAATGCTGTTGAGCGTTATCGAAACAGGCTCAAATGTTGCAACCGCAATCGAATATTTGACACAAACACCGAACGTACTCGCAGAGGAGGTTGATATAAATGCTAAGTGAGCTTTTTTCGCCGGAGGCTATTGACGAAGCGATCCAAATAATCAAATCCGAATTTCTCACCGCTGTTTGGGAAACAGTCTATGTGACGCTTTTATCAACATTTTTCGCCGTTTTGATCGGACTTCCCCTCGGAGTTTTGCTTGTCGCAGGTGAAAAAAACGGCGTTCTGCCGCTTTCCTCTCCGATATTGAAGTTTTTGAACGTGCTGATCAATCTGCTTCGTTCGATTCCGTTTCTTATCCTGATGATACTTGTATTTCCGCTCACGCGCGTCATTGTAGGAACAGTTGTCGGAACGACGGCGTCAATAGTGCCGCTCGTCATAGCCGCATTTCCCTTTGTTGCGCGACTTGCCGAAACAAGCCTGCGCGAAGTCAGCCCAAACACGATAGAAATGGCTCAAAGCATGGGTGCCTCGCCCATACAGATAATCGTAAAGGTCATGATCCCCGAAAGCATTCCGTCGCTTTTGTCAAATGCAACGACAGCGATAACGACGATCCTCGGATATTCCGCGATGAGCGGCATAATCGGAGGCGGCGGACTTGGAAAGATCGCAATCAATTACGGCTATTACAGGTACAAAGATCTCGTTATGCTGGCGGCTGTCATTCTGCTTATAATTATGGTACAGATTTTTCAAAGCGTCGGAACAAGGCTTGCCGAGCGAACCGACAAGCGCTTGAAAAACAGGTCAGTCTGACAGCTTTAATTTTCAAATTCTTCGGCGTGATCTCGGAAAAACTCGTAATACGCTCTGACGTGCGAGATCTCCGTCCATTTACGCACGGAAACAGGATATTCATCAAGATCGTATATTCTTGCGTTTTTGATTGACATCAAAAACGGGCTGTGCGTTGAAATGACAAACTGACAATTGAAAAAGCGAGCGGAATTTTCGATAAAAGCCGCAAGCTCCCGTTGAAGCGATGACGACAGGCTGTTTTCCGGCTCATCAAGCAGATAAAGCGCGTTTTCGTTTATTTTATTTGTAAAATACGAATACGCGCTTTCTCCGTTTGAGCTCATCGGGGATTCATGTATATCAAATCTGCGTGAAACATATTCGGATCTTGAGCGTTGTCTTGCTTCGTTTCTCCGCTTGAGCTCCTCGTAATCGTCAAGCGATTTCATGATCCAGCCCTGCTCTTTCCGAATAGTTACGTATTCATCAATAAGCTTTTCGCGTTTTTTGTCTATATTTCCATTCATGGCGCGGATGTCAAGCAGAAAATCGAAAACTCCGTCGCTCGTTATTATTTCGCTTTCCTCAGGCAAAAAACGGCATTTTTCGTCGAGCTTGTACCGACACAAATTTACGTAATCGTCAAACATCAAGGATCTGTTAAAGAGCGTATTTCGCTTCAAGCCGAGCTTTTCTGAGATAACGTTAAGAAGCGTTGACTTTCCGCTTCCGTTTTTACCGCAAAAAATCGTTATCGGTGCAAATTCAAGCTTTTCAAGACCTTTTCGCGGGAAGATCCAAAACGGATATGCATTCGTCTGCGAATTGCAAGTGCTGTCTAGACTATTGAGTCCGAACATGAATTCCATCTCTTTCGAGTCGGTAGGTAATGTAAACGATTCAAGATATCGCATTTGAAGCCTCCGTATAAATTAACAAAAAAGCCTGACGCCCTATATTTATTACATTAATACATATCGGGTAATCCGCCGCTGTTACGCAACCGATGATAATACAAAATCTTTTTTTGAGATTCGAGCAGTTGCTCGGAAGTATAATTGCCAATCTCGGTTTTTTCGATCAACTCCTGTGTAGCCTGACGGTTATTTTTCATTTCTTTCAGTAATTGATTGTTCGAAGAAAGCAAAAGTTCATTGTAGTTTTCCAAATCTCGGCTCATTCTGGTGACATTGCCGTTGATCGATTCAAGCCTATATGTAATGGCGGACATTCCTTGAGAGAGCCTACCGAGCATGGATGCAATTTTATCCAAGCCGCGTATGATTTCGCCGTGTCTTACGCGCTCCTCATAGAGCAAAATTGCGCTTCGCATATCATCAGCAAGTCCGTTTCTGAATATTTGATCGAGCATAATCACGCAGTCCATTTGACGATAGTCCGGCGGAATCAGACCGAAGCCGTAAAGCTCGGTGAGCTTCGCGGCAATTTCGTTTCGTTTAGAGCGAATCATACCGATCTGCTCGTCCATAACCGCGGCTGTAGCTTGCGCTTGCCCTAAGTTTTGGGTTTGAAGAGAGAATTGGGATTGGGCAGATTGAAGAGATTTTTCCGCGTCTCTTTTGCTCTCCTTAGCCCACTTCAAGCTATTTTCGCATTTCTCTTTTTCATTCAAATATTCTTGTTTCACTTCGTAGTTTGCCCGTATAATAGCTGTTAAAAGCGACAAAATTGCTCCTCCACCCCACGCTGCTATCGCAAAAAAATTATCTTCATCCCTATAACCGTTTGTGGAGGCCATAATACCCAATATAATACCGCATATAATGCCAAAGCCCAAAACACATGGTATAAAATGAACGAAAAAATATTTAAAAGTTAAACCGATTATTTTTCCTATATTCAGCTTCGGAGGTTTGCTTCTCAACTCATTATTTTCCCATGAGCACCTATGGTTATATTCGCTGCTACATTTTTGAACGGCTTCTTCTGCATTATTATATTTCTCCTGCGCGTTGTAGAGCAACTGATCCTTTTGCCTTTTCGCTTCAACTTCCATTTTGTCAAGCGTATAGATTGCTTCCTCCATTTCAGTGGCATCATGAACAAATTGTGCAAGATTCTTCTGTTGAACAGTCGTCAATTCCATAATTTTTTTGCCTACTCCTTTTATCTTGTCCTGTCACAGGACAATTATTTTTGTTTTTTATTATACACTGTATTTTGTCCTAAGTCAAGACAAAAAGGAGCGAAATATGGCAAGAATAATAGATGGAAAAAATCAAAATATCGTAGGAGCGCGCGTACATCAGCTTCGCATTCAAAAAAACATGAGTCAACAAGAATTATCAAACAAACTTGAAATGCTCGCCATATATATTTGCAGAGGTTCCATATCCAGACTTGAGGATATGCAGCGAACCGTTACCGATATTGAATTGGTAGGTTTGGCTAAAGTGCTGGATGTCGAAATCGCGGATCTTTTTTCAGACGCAGAATAAATTAACAAAAAAGCCTGACGCATCGGTCAGGCTTTTTATATTTGGAAACGGCTGGAGTCGAACCAGTGACCTCTTGGATGTCAACCAAGCACTCTAACCATCTGAGCTACGCTTCCGTAACGCACAATAGTATATCACATAAATTCACGAATTGCAAGAGGTATTTTTATTTTTCAAGCTTAATTTTACGAACGAAGGAATGACGAAGCAAAAAAGGACGATCAAAATCGTCCTTTTTACTTTTATTTTTCATGAAAAGCTATCGAAACGATCTCACAATCCGTTCCGACTCGCATCGGCATTCCCCAAGTGCCGACGCCGGAAGTAACGATCACCTGTGGGCTTTGGAGATCCTTTCTGTAATATCCGTAATCTACGGTATACATTGCTTTCGTAAACAAATTTGCGGGGAATATTTGTCCTTTATGAGTATGACCGCAAAGGATCAAGTCCGCTTCCGTGCCGTATTCCGTGATATTGGCGGGGTTATGATCCAAAACGATAACAGGCATTGCGGGATCTTCGTTTACAAAGAAATCCGAAAGCGGTTTGCGCTTTTGATCGCCGTATCCGCCGATTGCGGAGGCATCCAAGCGTCCGACAAGCAACAAACGGCCGTCGATAACTGTATATGCATCGTCCAAAAGCCGAACATTCGCCTGCTCCAAAAAGGCTGTCATTTGGTCAAGAGTCTGACCGCCGTCGTGATTTCCGAGGCAAGTGTATACGCCGTACGTCGCGTTTATATTTTTGATAGCCTGTATTGCAGCTTCGGGATCCTGTATGGAGGTAAAGTCTGTGTCGAAAAAATCTCCCGCGATGCACACAAGATCGGGATCTTGAGCGTTTATTTCTGAGACGATCTTATCCAAACGTCCCTCAGAGCCGATCGCACCCAAATGAAGATCGCTTATCATTACAACATTAATATCGGAAATGTCATTTTTGCCTTGCATCTCAACATCATACGAAACATGATTGATACGACGGGCGTTTATAAAACCGCCGCAGCAGGTGACAGCGGTTATCAGCAACACGCAGAGCATCACGCAGCCGTCAAAAAGCTTGTAAGCGGTAAAGTTAAGCTTCATCAATCTCGGTACTGCCAAGATCAGATCTGCCGCTATCGCAAACAACAGCAGGTAAGCAAAAATCCCCATGAAATAGCCGCTCACGACTCCGAGTACGCGCTTGACATCGGTCGATAAAGGCATGAGTGCACGTCCGAAGCCTACGATCAATATCAAAATCAATATGCAAACTATAATTAATATCTGCCAAAAACGCACGCCGGGGAAAAACGAGGCAAGTCCCCTATAAAAACGGTCGGCAAGATAACAGCTCGTTCCCGCAAGCACGGAGATCAATATCAGTACAGCCAAAACACCCTTCACGTCGATGTCCTCCCGTCAAAGCCGGATTTTTGTTTTATTATATCACCGCCTGCGCCGTATTTCAACGGGGCAATTGTGAATTTGAAGTATGATATGAACAAAAAAAGCAAGGAGCAAAAACTCCTTGCTTTTATGCGGGAAACGGGACTTGAACCCGTACAGTGTGAACTACACGCCCCTCAAACGTGCGCGTCTGCCAGTTCCGCCACTCCCGCGTGCTTTCTCGCCGAGACGTCCTTTCAAGGTCGCTTCCGTCGAGCGCTTGTTTATTATACGACAACGCAACAAGTTTGTCAATAGCTTTTTTCAAAAAAAAATAAAAATATTTTTCTGTGCCGAAAAGCATTAGTATTCATTCTTTACTTGATTTAGAGAAAAAGCAGTGATATAATGATTTATTATACGCATATTTATTCTTATTAAGTATAAAAGGAGTGCTTTTATGGAATACCGTTATTCCGATAAAATAAAAAATCTGAAGCCGTCCGCAATACGTGAGATTTTCAAAAGTCTCTCTGATCCTACGATCATTTCTTTTTCGGGAGGAAATCCAAGTCCCGAATCCTTCCCGTCGGACGAAATGGCAAAAATCTCCGCGGAGCTTTACGCCGAAAGCGCCAACGTCGCGCTTCAGTACAGCGTCACGGAGGGATACCCTCCCCTGCGCTCTGTGCTTGCCGCAAGGCTTCATGATCGCTTCGGCATCGGTAACGAAAACGATTCGACGATAATAGTTTCCGGCGGCACTCAAGGAATCGAGCTTGCCTGCAAGATCATGTGCAACGAAGGTGACGCCGTGCTTTGCGAAGATCCCACTTTTATCGGGGCGCTTAACGCATTTCGTTCAAACGGCGCAAAAACGATAGGCATCCCCGCCGAAAACGGCGGAATCGACACCGAGGCGCTTGAAAAAGCAATATCGGAGCATCCGGAAGCAAAGCTTCTCTACATCATCCCCACGTTCCACAATCCCATGGGCACGACGATGTCTTACGAAAAAAGAGTTGCCGTGTACGAGGTATGCAAGCGTCACGGGCTCATCATTTTGGAGGACAACCCCTACGGAGAGCTTCGCTTTGCCGGCGAGGATATCCCGACGATAAAAAGCATGGACACGGACGGCATTGTAATTTACTGCTCAACGTTCTCGAAGATCCTTTCCGCGGGAATGCGTGTCGGCTACGTCACCGCGCCCGAAGCGCTCATTCAGAAGATGGTAGTTGCGAAGCAGGTCGAGGACGTTCACACGAACATCTTCTTCCAAATGGTTTGCTTCAAATACATGACGGAATATGATCTTGACGCTCACATCAAGGACATCTGCTCGCTTTACGAGCACAAAGCGGCTTTGATGCTCTCCGCGCTTGACAAATATATGCCCGATTTCGTCAAATACACGCGTCCTGAGGGCGGGCTTTTCATCTGGTGCACGCTTCCGGACTCAATCAACTGCGACGAATTCGTTAAAAAGGCGCTTGAAATGAAGGTTGCGGTTGTACCAGGCAAAGCATTCAATTGCGACACCGAAGCGCCCTCACAGTCGTTCAGACTAAACTACTCTATGCCGACTGACGATCAAATCGAGGTCGGTGTAAAACGTCTTGCGGAAGCGATACGCAGCTTAACCTAAAATCAGCTTTGAAAGAAGGATTAAAACTATGACAGAACAAACATCTGCTGTTAAAAAGACAGTCTTTTCCGGAATTCAGCCCTCCGGCAATCTCACAATAGGCAATTATTTGGGCGCACTCTCCAATTTTAACGAATTTACAGACTTATACAACTGCTTTTACTGCGTTGTCGATCTTCATGCGATAACGGTACGTCAGATTCCCGCCGAGCTGAGACGCCGCACCTACGAGGTGCTCGCGCTCTACATCGCCTGCGGTCTCGATCCCGAAAAGTGCACGCTCTTTGTACAAAGCCATGTTCGCGAGCACACCGAGCTTGCTTGGATGCTCGACTGCTTCACGATGTTCGGTGAGCTTTCGCGTATGACGCAGTTCAAGGACAAGAGCTCGAAAAATGCCGACAACATCAACGCCGGTCTTTTCACCTATCCCGTGCTCATGGCTGCCGATATTCTCCTTTACGGCACCGATCTCGTTCCGATCGGCGCCGATCAAAAACAGCATCTTGAGCTTGCTCGCGATATTGCCGAGCGATTTAACGGCGTTTTCTCGCCCACTTTTACTGTCCCGGACGGATACATCCCAAAGGAAGGCGCGAAGATCATGTCTCTTGCGGAGCCGACAAAAAAAATGAGCAAGTCAGACGCCAATGAAAACGCAACTGTTCGTATCCTTGACGACAAGGACACGATCATTCGCAAATTCAAGCGTGCCGTCACCGATTCGGAGGCGTCTGTACGCGTTGCGGACGGCAAGGACGGCATCAACAATCTCATAACGATCTATTCCTGCTTCACGGGAAAGAGCGCGGAGGAGATCGAACGCGAGTTTGAAGGTCGCGGCTACGGCGATTTCAAGCTTGCTGTCGGTGAGGCTTGTGCCGATTCTCTCGCTCCCGTTCAGGCTCGTTTCCGTGAGCTCATGAACGACAAGGCTTATCTTGAGTCCGTCATGCGCGACGGCGCCGAAAAAGCCTCTCACACAGCGGCAAAAATGATGTCCAAGGTCAGACGCAAGCTCGGCTTCGTGCAGCTCTGAGACGATTTTTGCCCGACGGAGAAAGCTTATGTTCAAGTTCATAAAGGTCTGGACTAAGAGCAAAAACGAAAAAAGTCCGCGTTACAGGCGCGATTTCGCAAAGGAGCTCGACGGTCTGCACATCAAGTATGTAACGGAACGCAAAAACGACAACGACGACGTCATAGGCAGGAACGGTGCGCTCATAGTTAAGCCGGATCAGGACGAATTTCTCGTCTACGCAAGCTCGGACGTCATTTTCAGATGCAAGATACCGGAGCTTGCCGCGTGGCAGCTTCTTTCCGGTGACGGTGTCGTTCTCACCGCGCCCGATATTGAGCACGGCGGCGTTGAACGAACGATCATTGCATACTACACATACCACAGAAAATAAGGAAGGGGGTCAATTTGCCCCCCTTCCGCTTATTACGGCGGATACTGTTTTCACAAGGCAGTAAACGTCCGTTTTCAGCGAGCATTCGCTCACATATTTTGCGTCACAGCGCACTTTTTCTTCTTCCGTTATGTCATCTCTGCCGTTGATCTGCGCGAGTCCCGTTATTCCCGGACGGAGAACGAACACCCCCGCGCTTAGGCGACGCTCGTTTATGCTTTTTTCCGCCGTTGATATCGGGCGGTATCCGACAAAGCTCATATCTCCACGTATAATATTCCAAAGCTGAGGCAGCTCATCTATGCCTGTACGTCGTAAGATCGCGCCCGTTTTCGTCACATAGCGCTTCAAGCCGTCAAGCTTATACGCCGCTACGTTATTCGGTGAGCCGACATACATTGTACGGAATTTATATATAGTAAATTCCTTGCCGCACTTCCCTACGCGCTTTTGAGTGAAGATCGCGGGGCCCGGTGAATCAAGCTTGATCAAAACGGCGACGATAAGCATCGGTGCGAAAAGCAAAGCGCCCGCCAAAATCGCAAAAACAAGATCAAACATTCTTTTTATTGTCAAGTATATTTTACGTTCTTTGAAAAATGCCGATAATTTTAATTCGTATCTCGCCGTATTCATTTATTCCACTCCGATTATTATTCTTCGTTTGCGTTCAGTAAAGTATTGTCCGAAAAACAACCATTTTAATCATCGTGTGAAAATTTTTCAAAAATTAAAGCAAAAAAGGTATGACAGTTGTCATACCTTTTTTATTTTGATCCGCCGAAAAGCGTTAACCACGACAATTTCGATCTAACCAATCTCTTATATACAGACAGTAATCCTTATCATCTTCACAAAAGTACATAAAGTACACATAGCATTGCGCCATATAGTATTTTACTGCGTCTATGTTGCAATTTCCGTGCTTTTTATATCCTTTGAGAAACATCTCTTGTTCTTCGCTTGTTTTCAAAAATCTTTGTCCCGGACGAAGAAACAACGCCCATGCTATGTCAAAGTCTCTGTCTCCGTATCCTGCAAGTTCAAAATCAAGGATCGCGCTCATGCAGTGATCCTTCCACAGCACATTCGCATAATGAAAATCGCCATGGCAAAACACAGCTTCGCTCGAAGTCGGTTTTCGATCGAAAAAATCACCCATAAACATCAATTTTGTTTTTTCAAGCACTTCGTTAGGAGGGCGGTGACGGAATTTTCTGTCAGACTGCGCACTTGCATTAATTCTAAGCTTATGCAAGCGTCCCAAAGCCTCACCGTATTTATACATATACGAAATGACATCCGCTTCGTCTTCATTTTCGACGATATCAGACAAACGCATTCCCGGTAACGCCTCGGTAACAGAATAGCTTCCGTTTTCGCGATCATAATCGAGCACTCTCGGAAAAAACGGAGCATCAAGCTGATTTAATATATTCACCTCATTAATTAAATCAGCATCTTTTCTGCGCGCAACCTTGACAAATGCGAAGATCTCTTTTCCGTTTGATACACCCTTGACCTGAAATACATCGTTTCCGGCGTGAGGGTATCCGAGTATCTCATTAAGCTTAAAATTTGTAAAATTCAATGCAAAGGGATCGCAGGTTTCTCTCCACTTTTTCGGATGTATAATGATTTGATCATCCATTTAAGCGCCTTTTTCTCAAAGATTGTTTTTGTCAAATACTAGAGGCAAAAGCTCGGATAAAGTATATTTTTGCGGATTACTCGGTGAGCCAAGGATGATCTCAAACTCATCTTTTTGACAAAATTCAGCCATTACCTGGCGGCAGACGCCGCAAGGAGGACAAATTTCCGTTACATTACCGGCAACAATTTCGTCCCTTTTGCCGCCAACTATTGCGATTGACTTAAATGCGCGCTTGCCGTCGCTTACAGCCTTAAAGAACGCCGTTCTTTCGGCGCATACTGTCGGAGTATACGAAGCATTTTCGATGTTGCAGCCTGTGTATACGTCTCCGTCATCGGTCAAAAGTGCCGCTCCGACGCAAAAGCCGGAATAAGGCGAGTACGCGCTCTTTGCGGCATCTGCCGCGATTGTCAAAAGCTGTTCTTCCGTCGGAAATGTCAATGCTTCTCTGAAGCTTTGACCTTCGCCCGTATGAGTTACTCCCAAATAATCGGTAACAGTAGCGGAAAGATCCGCGAAAGTTTTTCTTGTGCCGAGATTTGCATGAACGACATCCTTGCCGTAAACGAGGATCGGCACATACTCACGCGTATGGTCTGTGCTTACATCGCCCGGATCGCAACCGTGATCGGCTGTAATGATCAAAAGATCGTCGTCGCGAAGCTCCGGCAAAAAGCCGTCGAGCCAACTGTCAAATTCGTTAAGTGCCTCGGCATAGCCGTCGGCGTTGTTTCTGTGTCCGTAAACGGAATCGAAATCAACGAGATTTACGAAGCAAAGTCCGTTGAAATCGGTTTTGACAAGCTCCGAGGTAACGGAAAGTCCTATATAGTTCGGGCCTGTATGGATCACTTTCGTTATTCCCTTTCCGGCAAAGATATCCTCGATTTTTCCGACTGCAACGACGTCAAGTCCCGCGTTCTTTATCTCGTCAAGCATTGTCGTGCCGGACGGCTCAAGCGAAAAATCGCGTCTGTTTGCGGTACGGGTATAATTCGGATATTCGCCGACGTAAGGACGCGCGATAATTCTGCCGACGCCGTGCTCGCCCTGCATGATTTTTCTTGCCTTTTCGCATATTTTGTACAGCTCGCCAACGGGAATCACATTCTCATGTGCGGCTATTTGAAGCACGCTGTCCGCAGACGTATAGACGATGAGTGCTCCTGTTTCCTCGTGCTCTCTGCCGTAATCAAGCAAGACCTGCGTACCGGAATACGGCTTATTGCAAAGGATCTTACGTCCCGTTGCAGCACTGAGCTTTTCGAGGATCTCGTTCGGGAAGCCGTTCGGGTATGTGGGGAGCGGATGCTCGGAAACGACGCCGGATATTTCCCAATGACCGACTGTTGTGTCCTTGCCGCGCGAAAGCTCGCCCGATCGACCGTACGCCGCTTTTGGAGACGCGACGCGCTCACCGACTTTTACGCCGTCAATATTGAAAAGCCCCATTTTTTTCATATTCGGGACTGAGAGCTTACCCGTTTTTGATACGCTTGCAAGCGTATTTGCGCCGACGTCACCGAAATCGGATGCATCCGTAAGCTCGCCTATTCCGAAGCTGTCAAGAACGATCAAAAATACACGTTTCATAATTACTTATCGAATTTTGCCGCTACATTGAGCGCTATTTTCATCATATCAGTAAAGGAATTCTGTCTTTCCTCTGACGAGGTTACCTCACCCGTTATTATATGATCCGAGATCGTGCAGATGGAAAGTGCGCGTTTTTTTGCACGTGCCGCGTTCATATAGAGCGCCGCCGCTTCCATTTCGACAGCCATAACACCCATTTTCGCCCAATCGAGCGTATTTGTCGAGTCGTTATAGAATCTGTCGGAGGAGATAAGGTTGCCGACGTGCCATTTTACGCCGAGGGCGTTTGCCTCATCGACAGCGGCAGATATAAGCTCATAGCTTGCGATGGGAGCGAATGTGCCGGGGAGGGCGAACTGCTTTGCAAAGTCTGAATCGGTGCAAGCGCCCTGACCGAAAACTACCTCTCTGACCTTGACATCGGTATTTATGCTTCCCGCCGTGCCTACGCGTATGATATTATCTACATCGTAAAAATTGAAAAGCTCGTAGCTGTAAATGCCTATCGAGGGCATACCCATACCGCTTGCCATAACGCTGACACGGGCGCCGTTATAATATCCTGTATAGCCCTGAATTCCGCGGACATTGTTCACAAGCTTTGCATCAGTAAGAAACGTTTCGGCGATCATTTTTGCGCGAAGCGGGTCGCCGGGCATAAGAACTGTTTTTGCAAAATCGCCGTATGCGGCGGAAATATGAGGTGTGGGGATGTTTTTCTTCTGTTCAGACATAATTTTCCTTGTCCTTTCTTTACAGATTTTCTTTTACTGCCTTGACAATACGGCTCGTGCCGAGACGGGATGCGCCGAGCGCGATGAAGTCCTCTGCATCCTTTATGCTGCTGATTCCGCCCGCCGCCTTTATTTTAAGATGAGGCGCGGAATGTTCCGCCATAAGCGCCACGTCCTCGCGTGTTGCGCCGCCACCGCCGAAGCCTGTCGATGTTTTGATATAATCGGCGCCGGACTCGGATACAACTCGGCACAACTCGATTTTTTCTTCCTCGGTGAGCTTACAGCATTCGATGATTACCTTGAGAATTTTCCCGTTGCAAGCCGCTTTTATGCGTTTGATCTCGTCGAGCTGCTTGTCGTATCTTCCGTCCTTGACCCAACCGAGATTTACGACCATATCGACCTCGTCGGCACCGTTTTCAACGGCGTCCTCCGCCATAAACACCTTTGCCGCTGTTGTGTCATATCCGTTCGGGAAGCCGATAACCGTACAGATAGCGACTCTGCCGTTCGCATATTCAGCTGCTTCCTTCACATAAGAGGCGGGAATGCACACCGACGCCGTACCGTACTTGATTCCGTCATCGACGATGGCGCGGATCTCGTCCCATGTTGCGGTGACTGAAAGTAGCGTATGATCCACTTTTGATAAAATGTCCTTGATTTCCATGATAATTCTCCCTTTTATGATTTATTTTACGTACCACGCCTGTTCCTTAACGTGTTTCTTCCAGCATTTATGGCACATTGCGACGTAGCTGTCATTTCCGCCTATGAGGACCTGCTCGCCCTCGGTTATAACTCTGCCCTCCGAGTCGATCCTTGCGTTTACGACCGCCTTACTGCCGCAATCGCATATTGTTTTTATTTCGGTGATTGAATCAGCGACCTCGAAAAGACGCATTGATCCGGGGAAAAGCTTGGTTTGAAAGTCCGTTCTCAAGCCGAAGCACATAACGGGAATTCCGTATTCATCGACGATCTCGCGAAGCGCGTCCACCTGCTTGGGTGTTAAAAATTGGCACTCATCCGCTATAACGACATCAACGTCGCTGTAATTTGACTCATACAGAGCTTCAAGCTCGGTTTCTGGTTCGATGACAGTTGCCGTTTCCGCAAGTCCTATTCTCGATTTAACGATATCGGCGCCGTCGCGACTGTCAACGGAAGGCTTTATCAGCCACACCTTCATCCCCCGTTCCTCGTAATTAAATTTTGTTATAAGCGCCTGCGCCGTTTTCGACGAGCCCATAGCGCCGTATTTGAAATAAAGCTTTGCCATGTCGGTCTCCGTTTCATATTACGCGACAAATATGTCGCACACGTATATTTTAACATTTTTTTATACATATTTCAATGT
>CAZOMK010000024.1:0-14771 GCA_964580615.1 uncultured Lachnospiraceae bacterium
GTGATGAGCACTCCGGAAACAAACGATGTATCACACAAAATGTGAAACACGGTTTGCGTCTCCGTTTGCGAAAAGACATCCTTTGCAAAGATTATCACCGCAAATATCGCAAATCCGACAAGCAGTGTTATCAGATACTTTGTTATTTTTTTCATTCTGCTTTTGTTGTCTCGTATTCCTGACGGTACTTTTCGAACTCATCTGTATTGCAATATACGAAATGTCCGGGATATACCTCTCTCATAGACGGACCTTCCTTGGAATAGTCGTGATCCATCATGGGATTATATACGATTCTCTTTCTGTTCTTTTCCGTTATCGGGTCGGGCAACGGGATAGCGGACAAAAGCGAGCGTGTGTACGGATGTAACGGATGCGCGAAAAGCTCGTCACTTGTCGCAAGCTCAACGATCTTACCGAAATACATAACGGCAATTCTGTTGGAGAAATACTTTACAACAGCAAGGTCATGCGCGATAAACATGATCGTGAGTCCCATTTTTTCGCTCAGCTCGTTGAGCAGATTGATTACCTGCGCCTGAATGGAAACGTCAAGCGCCGAGATCGGCTCATCCGCGATGATCAGTTCGGGATTCATGATGACCGCGCGCGCGATACCTATACGCTGACGCTGACCGCCGGAGAACTCATGAGGATAACGCGAAGCGTGCTCCTGAACAAGACCTACCGTTTCAAGTATTTTATATACCTGCTGATCAATATACTCCTTGTCCTTGACGCCGCGAATAACAAGTCCCTCCGCGATTATATCGCGAACGGTCATACGAGGGTCAAGCGACGCGATCGGATCCTGGAAGATCATCTGAATCTCGTTTGTAAGCTGATTTGCGCCCTTTGTACGCGACCATTTGTTATGATCCGCAACAGCAGACTTTATTTCCGCGCGATTTTCCGCGACGATACGGTCTCTTTCAGCCTTATCTATCTTTCCGTCGGCGTAATCCTTACGAGCCTGACGGATCGCGTCCTTATAGGAACGCGTTCCCGCGCAGATTCTCTCGCCCTTATAGTATACGGAGCCGCCGGTGATATCATACAGTCTGATAATGGAGCGTCCCGTTGTTGTCTTTCCGCAGCCGGATTCTCCTACAAGACCGAAAACCTCGCCCTTGTAAATATCAAAGCTTACGTTATCGACAGCCTTGTTTTCAAATTTACCGAGTTTGAAATACTGCTGGAGATTTCTTACGCTTAATAATACTTCTTTTTTCATATTATTTTCTCTCCTTTTTCAAACGTTCGATACGGGACTTAATAAGATTCGGCATCTCAACCTTAGGCGCATTGGGATGCAGGAGCCAAGTTGCGGCGTAATGCGTGGGTGTGATCTCGAAGAGCGGAGGCTCAAGCTCGAAATCAATGTCAAGCGCATACTTGTTTCTTGCCGCAAACGCATCTCCCTTAGGCGGGTATATCATGTTCGGAGGCGTACCGGGGATAGACTCAAGTCTTTCCGTCGTTTCGAGGTCGGGCATACTGCTGAGAAGCGCCCATGTATACGGATGAGCGGGCTCGTAGAATACCTCCTCCGACGTACCCTGTTCAACGATCTTACCGGCGTACATAACGGCAATTCTGTCCGCCATGTTCGCGACAACACCCATGTTATGCGTGATAAAGATGACGGAAAGATTTCTTTCCTTCTTGATCACGTTGATAAGCTCAAGGATCTGCGCCTGGATAGTAACGTCAAGCGCCGTTGTCGGCTCGTCACAAATAAGAATATCGGGGTTAGCGGAGAGTGCGATAGCGATAACTATACGTTGTCTCATACCGCCCGAAAATTCGAACGGATACTGATGGAATCTTGTTGCGGGTTCGGGGATACCTACTTCTTCGAGAAGCTTGATCGCCTTCGCCTTTGCGATTCTCTTG
This sequence comes from uncultured Lachnospiraceae bacterium, assembly GCA_964580615.1. Lineage (GTDB taxonomy): Bacteria > Bacillota > Clostridia > Oscillospirales > CAG-272 > DTU064. The sequence goes on from CAZOMK010000024.1 coordinate 1,897, forward strand.
TTCATCTTAACGACGAACTTAGACGCCTGATCCTTAAAGAAATCAATCAAATCGACAACGCGTGTGTTGGCATTGAAATCCTTGTCACTGTCAACGTCGGAAACGTAGTGATTGTACAGATTTTCAATAACGTTGCAAATATTTGCAAGCTTAAGGTCAAGATCAATGATTACCTGAGGGGTAAGCACCCAATCGGGCTGAACGCCCTTTGCGAGGATCGCATCGTACTTAGCCTTATTTTTGAGGTACTTTTTCTCCTCAACGGGGTTTTTCCTGATTCCCTCGAAGTATTCGTCAATTGATGTTTCAAGTGCGGAATCGAAAACGTACTCGACGCTTTCCTTCTTGACGCTGAGGTGGTCAATTGCTTTTTTCACCTTATCGCTGAGAGCTTTATGGTACGCCTTTGCCCGGTGCTCGTCAATGTTGCCCGCCTTGAAATAATCAAGCGCTTCTTTAAGGTCGTCAATAATGTCGCGCTTCATCGAAACGGACTTTTCATGTGCATAAACAACGCCGCTTTCAGCCGTTTTAATGAATTCGTTCAGGAAATCCTCGTCGAGGAACTTTCGCGTCATCGCGTTCATTTTCTCAACGGGCATTCCGCTCAAATCCTCATTGGGCTTTGCGGTGATATAATATCCGAGCGTGAAGAAATTGGGTTTTTCCTTGCTAAGTGCAGCCTTAACAACGTCTCTCACCTCGGAAAGCACCTTCAACGTATTCTCCGCGTCTGCATTTTTGCCCTGCGAAGCAATTGTTGAAAGTCCGGGAACGACAGCATTGATAACATACGGGTTGATCGAAAGCTGCATGAGCTTGTTTATGCTCTTAAGCTCGGAAGAAAGCTCAGATTTCTTCTGTTTTTGGAGCATAAGTATCGCATTTTCGACTTCAACGTCGAGCTGAAGCGCATTGCCGTATGCTTCGTTGAATTCACGTTCGATCTTGGTTGCCGCAACGCAGAAGCCGTCGAACTTTTTGAGCATAGCCGAAACATCGGAGGAAATATCCTTTCCGTTTTCTGCTGCTGCGGCATTTATATTTGCACCCAAGAGCTTAAGTCTTGAATTGAACGCATTTTTAGCGTTTTTCTTACCAGTCTTAGCCTTAAGGATCATTGCCTCTGTCAACTGCTGACCGACGCGCATGATCGGGTTAAGGCTGGACATGGGATCCTGGAAGATCATCGCGATTTTATCACCGCGAAGCTTGTGAAAATCTTCCTCAGAAATTTTAAGTAAATCCTGTCCGTCGTATAAGATCTCGCCGCCCTCAACGATCGAGTTGCCAGCAAGAATACCCATAACAGCCTTGCTTGTTACGGATTTTCCCGATCCGGACTCACCAACGATCGCCAAAGTCTCCCCCTTGTACAGATCGAAGGAGATATTACGAACGGCTTTCAAAATTCCACCTTGTGTACGGAATGATATTTGCAGATTCTTTACTTCTAATTTCTTATCCATAAATATGACCATTCCTTTCATCTGCAAGGCGCGAAGGAAAAATCCCCTTCGCTTCCTCACAGCAGTCGTTATTAATTAGAAATATTTTTTCGTAAATTCCCTTATTCTTCGGTTCCTCTGAGAGAGGGGTTGAATGCGTCACGCAGACCGTTACCGAACAGGTTGAAGCAAAGCATCAGCAAGCTGATAAAGATCGCGGGGAAAAGTATCAGATGAGGATATGTGAACAGATAATTCTGTCCTGTCGAAAGGAGAGTACCTACCGAAGTCATACTACCTGTTTCGAGGTTGATAATGCCGAGGTAACTCAAGCTTGTTTCCGAGAAGATAACGCCGGGGATTACAAGGACGCTGCTCGTAATCAAGGTACCGATCGCATTCGGGAAGATGTGCTTAAACATAATTCTGGAGTCCTTGGCACCAAGCGTTCTTGCAACCAAAACATATTCCTGATTCTTGAAGCGATAGAACTGCATTCTTGTTTGTCCCGCCATTCCCGTCCAACCGGTAAGGAAGAAGGAGATAAACAGAATGATGATATGAGAAACATTGAAGTGATATTTAAGAAGCGTAATAACGACCATGAACGGGATCGCGGAAAGAATATCGACGATTCTTTCCATGACAAGGTCTGTTTTTCCGCCGTAGTAGCCCTCGATCGCACCGTAGATAGCACCTACAAAGAGGTTTACGGAGGAAACGATAACTGCCAATATAAACGAGAATCTCGCACCGCTTGCAAGACACGTAAAAAGATCCTTGCCTCCGTCGTTGGCGCCGAGGATGAACAAAGGCTCTGTTATTCCGTCATCAGCGGCATAATGCTTGTAGATGTAATATTCACGATAGTCAACTCTGATATACCAACGTCCACCGGACTTTTCCTCGGCATAGTTGTAGAGCTTTTCATCGCCCTCAAGATACATCTTACTTGTATAAAGGTCGGTACCGTCATTAGCCTGATAGATCGGAATGAAGTTTCCGTCCTTATCATAGACGATCTGAGTTTTTCTTCCCGCGCCAAGCTTTGTTTTGTACCAAATATTGGCGTTGTTTTTGTCCTGCTCTGCTTCGGGGCGAAGATCGGGATCTGTAATCGGAAGAATTACCTGGACGTTCTTTTCGTCCTGATATGCCTGAAGCGCCTGATATTCTGCCGTTGTGAGCAGCTCATAAGTCGCGCCGACAGCATTGTACGTATCAACTCTGAAAGAGTAATACGGAGTCGTCTTGCCCATATATTCTTCTTCGCGAACAGTGGGCTCGGTCATGATGACCTCGCGGCCGATCTCCTCCTGAATGCCCTTATAGAGATCGTACGTAGCCTTGTTAACTTCCTTTTCCTGACCGCCATCCCAGAAATGGATGTTATGATCACGGAAGAAATTGAGCTTGGGAAGTGCAAAACGATAATTAGTATCGGAATATGCCACCGTGTACGGTGAAACAACAGGTCCGATTATAGCAAAGAGAACCAAAACAGCGATTACAACAGTTGCAAGGATGGAAGCCTTGTTTTTTGCAAAGCGATTCAATGCATCTCTGAAATAAGTAACCGGCTTTGTCTCAAGTTTTGTATCGTGAAGATCGCCGTTTGTCGAATGGAAAACAAACTTTTCGCTTGAAATCTTATAATCTTGAGCTTTCATTTACTTTGCCCCCATTCTGATTCTCGGGTCGATCACACCGTAGGAAAGGTCGATGACAAGACCTGCTGCAAGACCGACCAATAGATAGAAGCCGGACAGCATCATAAAGAAATCGTAATCTTTGTATGTAATAGCAGTGAGATACAGACCGCCGACACCGGGAATAGAGAAGATCTTCTCTATAACGAGAGAACCGGAGAGAACGCTGACGAATTCACCGATGATAGACGGGAATATCGGCACCATTGCGTTTCTCAGCGCGTGTCTTACTGTTGCCTGAGACTTTGTAAGTCCCTTTGTTCTTGCCAAAAGCATAAACTCACTTGTCAATACCTCTGTAAGCTCGGCGCGAGTAAAGCGCGCGTAGCCCGCAATTGAGCCGAAAGACATACTGAGGACAGCCGGAACCATGGATCTGAACATTTCCTTGTTAAAATACAAAGACCAGTTAAATGTTCCGGGCGTATATACCAAATTCTTTTCCGGATATGCCTTAATTACCTCCGCAAAAGACATCATCTTCTTAGGTAAGGCTTCGATGCCCATCACTCCTTCGATCTTGAAGCAAAGGGTATACAAAAGAAGCGTTGCGTATACGAATGCAGGAACGGAAATTATGACCATTACAGCGGTGCTGATGAAATGGTCCTGCCATTTATTCTTTTTAAGTGCTGCGAAGATGCCGAGCATAATGCCGACAGGTACAGCAATAAGTGATGAATATACGTTAATAAGTATTGTGGGGGGGAGTTTTTCTATAAATATGTCCCAAACAGCCTGACCGCGATATTCGGGCATATTGAATCCGATGCCGAAGTCGCCGTCCAGAACAATTCTCTTAATATACAATACAAACTGTTCGGGGATAGGTTTATCATAACCTCTCGACTTGAGCTGCGCTATGATCTTCGCGGAATCTTCACCAAACCCAGCAGAATAATTAATCGGAAGAAGCTTGATTAAGACAAAGCATGTTACAAAAATGATTGTAAAAGTCATGAGCATTAGTCCCACTCTTTTACATATATATTTGAACATATACATTTTTGCAAGTTCCTTTCTCTGTTTAATAAACCGACAATGAGGGATAGTTATAAAAACTACCCCTCACAATCGTCTTGTTTAATACAAAAAATTATTATTTGTAGTTAAGTTCGCCGTTGTACTTAGCAACTTCAGCAGCCCAAGCTTCATCGTCGAAATTGTACTTAGCATACTTAATTCCGCCGTAGCCCATGAATGTGTTGTATTCATAAGTGATATAATCAAGCTTGAAGGAGAGAAGAGAAGCAGAGAAGCTGTTAGCAACCGGTACTGTGTAGTACGCGTTAAGAACTTCCTTTTCGAGAGCAGCGATGAGCTGGAGTCTCTTGGACTGTTCAAGACCTGTTGCGCTCCAATCGTACTTAGCGCTGGAATCGCCGTTAAGGCAACGCCACCAATCCATGAGAGACATTGTCTCAGTGATATCGCCGCCGTCTTCGGCAACGCCTACCATTGTGAATGTCATTTCAATGGATTCGGTATCCCAGTAGTAGGAGTACATATAGGCCTGGCTGAGGTAAGCCATGAGGAAGTAACCGGGGTCCCAAGCAGCGCCCTGCCAGCCGCCCATACAAACGTCATAGTCGCCTGCACGGAAGTCGTCTGCCCAAGCATCGCCGTAGTCCTTTGTTTCTGTATCAAGCTTGCCTTCAAGGGGTGTGCCCTTTACGAGCTCTTTCCAAGCGTCTGTAATGAAGTCGAAACGTCTCTGAGTTGTTGCGTCGATGGCGCCGGAGCCCATTGTAAGAACAACCTTGTCTGTTTCCTTGATATCGCCTGCTGCGAGAGCTTCATTGTAAGCCTTTGTTACGAGAGCTCTAGCTGCTTCGAGGTCGTAACCTGTGATAGCATCAACTGCCTTATCGAGGCTGTCGTACTTAGTGTAATCAACGTTATAAACGTCGCAAAGAACCTTCTTAGCTTCATCGGTATTTCTGTAAACGCCGCCGTTTTCAACATCATAGTAATGCATGGAGTTGAACAGACCGAAGCCCTGGAGAGAGGATGTTGTTGTCTTTGTTGCAAAATCAGCTCTGTTAATGGAGAGAGAAAGTGCTTTTCTGAAATCTGCGTAAGAGAGGATCGTCTTGTTTACGCCGTCAGTTTCGCGTGCCTTGAGCGCATCCTTACCGGACTGGAGCTGGAGGGACATTACGAAGTCACTGGGCGTGAAGAAAGCGCGATCGGAGCCCTTATAGTCGTCAGCAACGCTTACGTCGATGCCGATACCGTCGATTTCACCTGCAAGGAACATAACCCAAGCAGAGTTCCATTCCTTAACGATGTCGCAAACGATTCTGTCTGTCTGATAGAGGTTTGCATTTTCTTCCAAGCCGTAGCCGTACCAAGCATCGTTTCTTACGAGAACGTACTGTGTACCGGACTGGAAGCTTTCGAGCTTATAGGGACCCCAGCTCTTTGTTGTGTCTACGCTGGAGCAATAGTTAGTTGTCCAGAGTGTTTCACCTTCTGTGGGAGCTATCTTGCTCTTTTCGTATGCGTCCTTGTGAACGAGCGGGAGAGAAGACATATTATAAGCTGCGAGGTAAGAGAGAGAGCCATCCTCCTTGAGGAGAGCGAGGGGCTTAGCGAGAACGAGTACGAGTTCATACTCTGTATCGCCTACAAAGAGGCCAACGTCCTTGAACTCAACTGTCGGATATGCATAATCGCAGATGAAGTAAAGCGGAACGTTTTCGGGTCCTTCGTTGCCCCAGTTGGGAACGTTGATGAGCTTTTCAATGAGAGCGATGGATTCGTCAGTTACAGCGATGTAACCGTCTTCGCCTTCGAGAGCCTTAAGAGCCTCGTAAGTAGCTGTTTCCATGTAACCCATAGCTGTGAGTTCTGCGATAGTGTAATCGCTGCACTGTGCAAGGGGCGTGCTTGTCGAGAAGTAAACAGCCTTACCATCGGGCTGAGTGTAAACGCCGTCGTCGCCCTTAACGAGCTCGGAAACTGCGGAATAGAGACCGGAAGCACCGTTGTCAACCATAAGAGACTGACCCTGCTTAACGTAGTTCTCAGCATTTACGATAATGGTGGAGCCTGCATAGTAGGAGTCTGCACGATAGTTCTGGAAGAGCGGGTTGAGCTGTTCCTGCATGGAGTATACGAAATCTTCAGCCTTGATAGGTGTGCCGTCTTCCCACTTAAGATCCTCGCGGAGAGTGATCTTGTAAGCGTAGCCTGTTGCACCTTCGGGAATGCCCCACTTTTCGCCTGCATAGTCAGCGGAAACGTCCTTGAGGCCTATAGCTGCTTCGTACTCAACTTCATATTCGCCAGGAATGATTTCGCCGTTTTCATCGAATTTGAAATCGTAGCCGAAAAGGCTGCTGCCGATGTAATCCATGATTTCGGTGTCGTTAGCATCCTTGTATGTGAGCATATTCCAGTTAGAGGGGGAGATCGACAGATAAGTGTTATATGTATAAGTCTTATCCGTTGTATCGCCGCTGTTACCGGAAGTGCCTGCATCTGTGTCGCTGGGGTCTTTTCCATCGCCGCAAGCAACAACAGAGAGGATCATAACAACTACCAAAAGCATTGCGATTACGCTTCTGAAAAAGTTTTTGATCTTCATAAAAAGTATCCTTTTCCTTTCAAAAAATGTTATCTTATTATATAGCACGATTTTCGACAATGCAACAGTTTTGCGCAATGTTAATAAAATATCTTATACTTGTTTACCGTTTGTACATATTTAAAAAAACAACAAATTGCAAGTTTATTTTAGAAACTTGCAAAACGCTGTCTTTTTATTCCAAATCAAGCCGACTATTTCGGGCTTGTCCACCATTATTTTGATATATTTAATAATCGAAATTTCAAAATCGGGCTTTGTATGTGCATATTCACCTATTGCATAAACATACAGCGTCTATTCATGCCGAACAGCAGTCGCAGGGGCGCAAAAATGCGCCCCTGCGATCATTATATGCACATATTTTTGTTTTTTGACTTCACTTTTCCGTCGTTTCCGGTGTGTATCCCTCCGGATACTCAAAATTGACGATGTTTTTGAACATATCGACATGATAATCGTGGAGCTTTTCGTACTTCTTCTTGCCCTTGAAGACCGAGATCGTCGAGATCTTGCGTATGCAAAGGATCGTATCCTCCGGCAGTCCCGACATCGCGCTGTAATACTTACCGAACTTTGTGCTGCTGAGATAGATGCCGGCTTCATCGTAAAGCTCGACACCGGCAAGCTCCTCCTCCGTCAAAATATCGGACAGCGTCATAAAGCCTCCCTCGGAGTGCACTCTTTGATACAGTGACGGGTCAAGCAGACACACGACAGCCTCGCCCGCGAAGATCTCCATGTCGAACTGCTGTATGTTCTGCGCGTTTGCTTCCATATCTATATAGAAGCTTTGGCTTTCCGCCGCAGCCTCGGATTCAAGCTGTTCTCTTTTTTCGTCGGAAACGCAGGTCAGCGTTATGAGCGTTATTCCCTTTCCCCCGTCGTCGTTGTAGTCCTTCATGTTGTCCCTGAACGCGGACTTTATTGATATTACGTCACCGGCGGAGATGTATTCGGGCCCCGCATACATTATGTAAACGTCCGGCACCTCGCGCGTAAAATACTGATATCCGCAAACTCCTATCACAACGGCAAAAAAGAGCGTTATGATAGTGTGCCATTTATAATGATACCAAAAATTATCGAACCATTTTGCAAGCTTGTTTTCGCCAAAGCCTTGAAAATCGTATTTGTCGCCGTTGTTTTTTTCGTTCATGTGTGCTCCGCCTTGTTTTTTGTTTTTCAGTTACATTATTATAACATACAATCCCGTCCTCTTTCAACCGAATATTCAAAAGTTAGCATATACTCAAAGCTTTGTTTACAAACGGACAAAAAATCACAAAAAGCGGCTGTGGTGGACGAGAGATATCTGCCGCTTTTTCACAAAATCCGCCTAAAGTGTAGACAAGCAAGATCAAATATAGTATAATATAGTTGATTTATTGTCGAATGAGTGAGCCGAAATTCACTCTCTGATGAAAGGAACAACTTTTAATGTACGATTATTTGATCGTGGGCGCGGGTCTTTACGGCGCGGTTTTCGCTCATGAGCTTCACAAGATCGGCAAGAAATGTCTTGTCATCGACAGACGCGAGCACATCGCGGGAAACATTTACACAGAAAGCATTTCGGGTATAAACGTTCACAAGTACGGCGCACACATTTTCCATACAAGCGACAAAGAGGTATGGGATTACGTCAACAGCTTCGCGGAATTCAACAATTACATAAACAGCCCCATCGCCGTTTACAAGGACGAGCTTTACAATCTTCCTTTTAATATGAATACCTTTTCGAAGATGTGGGGCATACGTACCCCTGCCGAAGCTAAGGCGAAAATAGCAGAGCAGGTGGCGGAGCTCGGAATCGAAGAACCGAAGAATCTTGAGGAGCAGGCACTCAGTCTTGTCGGCACCGACGTTTACACGAAGCTCGTCAAGGATTACACAGAAAAGCAGTGGGGACGTGACTGCAAGGAGCTTCCCGCGTTCATAATCAAACGTCTGCCCTGCCGCTTCACCTACGACAACAATTATTTTAACGATCGCTATCAGGGCATCCCGATCGGCGGCTACACCGCCATGGTCGAAAAAATGCTCGACGGAGTCGAGGTGCGTCTCGGCGTTGACTTCAAGGATCTGATCCGCGAGCAGCCCGATATCGCCGAAAAAATCGTCTATACAGGCTGTATCGACGAATATTTCGACTACAAACTCGGGAATCTGCGCTATCGCAGCGTCCGTTTTGAGACAGAGGAGCTTCCGACGGAGGACTATCAGGGCAACGCAGTTGTCAATTATACCTCGTGGGATCAGCCCTACACGCGCATCATCGAGCACAAGCATTTTGAGTTCGGCAAGCAGCCGACAACGATCATAAGCCGAGAATATTCCGCGGACTGGCAGCCCGGCATGGAGCCGTATTATCCCGTCAACGATGACGAAAACGGCGCACTTTATGCCGAATACAAGAAGCTGGCAAGCTCCGAAACGAATGTGATCTTCGGCGGTCGCCTCGGTCAGTACCGCTATTACGATATGGACAAGGTCATCCGCGCCGCGCTGGATGATTTGAAATCCGTATTATCTAATTAACGAAAGGTAAGCCATAATGTCTAATCCGAAAATATCAATTGTCATTCCTTGTTATAACGTCGAAAAATTTCTCCGTCAATGCCTTGACAGCGTCGTTAATCAAACGTTGAAGGATATCGAAATAATCTGTGTCAACGACGGTTCCACAGATTCGACCGGAGACATAATAAACGAATATGCCGAAAATGACAGCAGAATCGTCGTGATCCACAAGGAAAACGGCGGCTACGGCAAGGGAATGAATTCCGGCATGAATATTGCGACAGGTAAATATTTCATGATCGTGGAATCAGACGATTTCATTATGCCGGACAGCTGTGAAATCCTTTACAAAGCTGCGGAGCAGTTCGGTGCGGATATCGTCCGCTCCGATTATTTTGATCTTTCCACAAGAAGCGGCAAGGATTCGCTTACCATCAAGCAAATGAACAAGGATTTCTCATATTATTACCGTCCCATTTGCCCCAACGAGGAATTAGAGGTGTACTCTTTCGTCATGCACAATTGGACGGGCATCTACAACCGCGATTTCATTGAAAAATATCACATTCGCTATAATGAAACACCCGGTGCATCTTATCAGGACAACGGATTTTTCTTCCAGGTATTTTCTCAGGCGAAAAAGCTCGTCTACATTCCCCGTCCCTGCTATTGCTACCGAATCGACAATCCCGGCTCGTCCATCCATGATAAAAGCAAGGTCTACACCATGTCGGAGGAGTACGCATTCATACGCCGCTTCCTCGCTTCTCATCCCGAATTTGAAAAAACCGTAATGCCCGCTTTCTACGCAAGACTCTTCCGCGCACATTACCAAACGTTCAAGCGTATTGATCCCGAATTCAGACCTCAGTACTGTGAGCTCATGCGTAAAGACATGATAGCCGCTCGAGATGAGCATTTACTCAATACGGGCTTGCTTACAGCCCCAGAACGTGATATGCTCGCGTATCTGTTGGAAAGCGTCGATACCTTTATGCTCGTTAATTCGAAAAATTCCATAAAAAAAAGAGTTTTCATCTACAAGCGCCTCAGAAAGCAGTACGGCATAAAATATACGGCTCGTTATATCAAGAAAAGAATCAAGATTTAAGACACAGGAGATAACATGGAATTTTCCGAAAGCTTTTACAACGAAGAAGTACGCTGCGGCTATGTCGTAAGCGAAACAATGAAAAAAGTATGGGCTGTTGAACTGCAAATGCTTGAGAAGTTCATCGACGTATGTGAGCGCAACAACCTCAACTACTTTCTTGACGGAGGTACACTTCTCGGTGCCGTACGTCATAAGGGCTTTATTCCGTGGGACGACGATATCGACGTAATCATGCCACGAAAGGATTACGATCGCCTGTGGGAAATTGCCGACAAAGAATTCTCTTATCCTTATTTTTTTCAAACCACTCTTTCCGAGGATGGATTTTTCCGTACCCATGCTCAGCTTCGCAACAGCGAAACAACCGGATTCATTGAAATAGACGGCAGAAAAAAAGACGTAAATTGCGGAATTTTTATGGACATCTTCGTTTTGGACAACATTCCGAACGGAACTATCCGAAAAAAGATCTTCAAGCGTAAAATCGCCGTCAGAAAAAAGATACTTGCATTCCGCTATGACAGAGACTATGCTCGTCAATCGTTTAAGGGCAAGATCTTTTATAAGTTCGTGCACGCATTCTTCAAGGTTGTTGATTTCAAAAAATATTACAAGAGATTTGACAATCTGCTCGCACGTTACAAAAATAAAAACACTGCTCTTGTCGGTGATGTAACGCTTAAATGGCGTCCCAACGTTCAGTGGCCGCGCGAATGGTATGACGGCTACTGCTACCTCGACTTTGAGGAAATGAAGGTCAGAGCTCCGCTCTTTTATAAAGAGATCCTCACTCGTCAATACGGCAACTTTATGAAGCTTCCGGACAACGTCGATGCAATGAACGGCAGATGTCACGGCGAGGTTACCTTTGTTCCCGATGTTCCTTACAAGCAATACTTTTCCGAGCTCGCGGAGAAAAATAATTAATTTGCAACAAGGAGATTAAACATGACAGTTGCACTTTTGACTGCCTCAGGTCAAGGAACCAGAATGGGGCAGGACATTCCTAAGCAATTTCTTCACGTTAAAGACAAACCCATCATTATCTATACCCTTGAGCGATTCCAAAACAATCCGCAGATCGACGCGATCATACTCGTAACGCTCCCGAATTGGTTTGGCTTTGTCGAAGCCTATGCACGGCAGTTTAACATAACAAAGCTTAAATGGGTCGTTGCAGGCGGCGCGACCGGTCAGGAATCAATACACAATGGTCTTATGGAATTGAAAAAGCACTGTCCAGACGATACCGTTGTCATGATCCATGACGGTAACCGTCCCATGGTCGATAATAATATCATATCCGACAGTCTCGCCGTGTTCGCAAAGCACGGCTCCGCTGTTGCTGTCATCCCGTGCATGGAGGCTGTGTTCAAAAGCGAGGATGGTCTCACGTCTACAATATCAATTCCGCGCGAAGCGCTTCAGCGCACGCAAACACCTCACACTTACACATTGAAAAAGCTGCTTTGGGCGCATGAGGAAGCAGAAAAAAGAGGCATCACAAACACCGCCGCCTCCTGTACTCTGATGAACGCGCTCGGCGAAGTAGTGTACTTTTCTCGCGGAAGTGAAAAGAATTTCAAGCTAACAACTCTTGATGATATTGAAATTTTCAACGCTTTTCTCGCCGCAGAAAAAAGTCAGTGGCTCAAATAAGAGGCAACTATGAATATCTACTCAAGCAGTACATATCTTTCCGACTTAAAAGCAGTCACGGAGTCGCTTGACTTATCTCCCATGCACGGCAAAAAGATCCTCATAACCGGTGCGACTGGTTTGATCTGCTCCGCTATCGTAGATCTTTTGCTTTTTGCGAACAAGACTCAAGCGCTTGACGTAACTGTTTATGCCGCCGCACGTACTCCCGAAAAGCTTTCAAGCCGCTTTCCCGACATGAAAACTTACGGTCTCGTGCCTGTAAAATACGATGCAACAAAAGCGTTTTCATTTGACGGTGACCTCGATTTCGTCATCCACGGCGCGAGCAACGCAAGCCCGGACAAATATATCTCCGAGCCTGTTGATACGCTTCTTGCCAATATCGTCGGCATACATAATCTGCTCGAATGTACTCGCGCATCAAACTTGAAAAAATTCGTCTATATTTCGTCAAGTGAGGTGTACGGCAAGCTTCCGAGCGAAGCGCCTCTCGTCGAAAATGAATACGGCATAACCGATATTCTTTCCGCCAGATCTGCATATCCGATCGGCAAGCAGGCGGCGGAAGCGCTTTGCATCGCCTATGCAAATCAGTACGGCACAGACGTTTCCATCGTCCGTCCCGGTCATATATACGGCCCGACAGCCCAGCTCTCCGACAATCGCATCTCATCCGCGTTTGTCCGTCAAGCGCTTGCGAAAGAAGATATCGTCTTAAAAAGTTCGGGCACGCAGATACGCTCTTACTGTCACTGCCTTGACTGTGCAAGCGCGATTCTTTGCGTTCTCATGCACGGAGAAAGCAAGCAAGCATACAACATCTCGAA
>CAZOMK010000025.1:0-14481 GCA_964580615.1 uncultured Lachnospiraceae bacterium
CTTGAGCGTCTCGCTTGCGTTATGCAGGGCGTTGACAATATGTTCGAGGTTGACGGCGTCCGCAAGATCCTCGACAAGGTCGTTGAGATCTCCGGCAAGAATTACGGTGAGGACAAAAACAGCGACATTTCCATCCGCGTTATTACAGACCACGTTCGCGGAGCGACGTTTATGATCTGCGACGGCGTTATCCCCTCAAACGAGGGACGCGGCTACGTGCTTCGCAGAATCCTTCGCCGTGCCGCACGTCACGGTAAGCTGCTCGGCATCGGACGCGAGTTCCTTTCCGAGGTTTGCGACGTTGTGATTGCGGAAAACGTTGCGGGATATCCCGAACTCGGCGAAAAAGCCGACTATATCAAAAAGGTCATGTCGATTGAGGAGGATCGCTTCAATGCGACCATCGACGCGGGACTTTCCATTCTTTCGGATCTTATCCGCGAAACGCTTGCAAACGGCGCAGACGTTATATCCGGTGAGGACGTGTTCAAGCTTTACGACACGTTCGGCTTCCCGATAGACCTCACACGTGAGATCACGGAGGAAAGTCACCTCAAGATCGACGAGGAGACCTTCAAAAAGCTTATGGCGCAGCAGAAGGTTCGCGCACGCGAGGCGAGAGCGAACATCTCCGGCTGGAGCGATTCGTCCAAGACGTTTATTTCGACGCTTCCCGCAACAAAATTCACGGGATACACAGATTACAGAACGTCGGGCGCGAAAATTATTGCTATTCTCAGCGAGGACGAGCCCGTTGACGAGATCTCCGAGGGCGAATGCTCGATTATTCTCGATAAGACTCCCTTCTACGGTGAGGGCGGCGGTCAGGTAGGAGACACGGGCACTATCTATAAGAGCGACGCGCTGATCAATGTATATGATACAAGAAAAACAGAAGGCGTTTACATCCACCTTTGCACTGTTGCAAACGGCTCGTTTAAGGTCGGAGATACTGTTACAGCCGATATTTTGGACGTAAGACGTAAGGCAATCGAAAGAAACCATTCTGCGTGCCATCTCCTTCAGGCGGCGCTCAGAACAGTGCTCGGTACTCATGTAGAGCAGGCGGGTTCATACGTTGACGACAAGCGCGTTAGATTCGACTTTACGCACTTCCAGGGACTCACAGAGGACGAGCTTCGTCAGGTTGAGGGACTCGTTAACGCGCATATCCTTGTCGGATTTCCCGTTGAAACGGTCGTAACAGATGTTGAAACGGCAAAGCGCGAGGGCGCTATGGCGCTGTTCGGGGAAAAGTACGGCTCCGAGGTTCGTATGGTTAAGATGGGTGCGTTCTCGACAGAACTTTGCGGAGGCACTCACTGCGACAATACGGGCAGAATCGGTCTTTTCAAGATCGTTTACGAGGGATCTGTTGCCGCCGGCGTTCGCCGTATCGAGGGCGTGACCGGTCTCGGCGTGCTCGGACTCATAGCTGAAAAGGACGAGCTCATTTCGTCTGCGGCGCGTGAGCTTAAGGTTCAAAACGTTAACGACATCGCAAAGCGTGCGGCAGCTCAGGCTGAAGAGATCCGCAAAATGAAGCATGAGCTTGACGTGCTCAATTCCAAGCTTGCGGCGGCTAAGTCTGCGGAGTATGTTTCGTCTGCTGTTGAGGTCGGATCCGTTAAGCTTATCGCGGCGTACGCAGAGGGAATGGATCTTGCATCCGCGCGCGGTCTCGGAGACAAGTTCAAGGCTGAAATACCGAATTCCGTTTCCGTATTTGCCGTTGTCAACGAGGGCAAGATCAACTTTGTCTGCGCTTGCGGCAAGGATGCTGTTGCGTCCGGTGCTCATGCGGGCAAGATCGTAGGCGCTGTTGCAGCCGTTACGGGCGGCAAGGGCGGCGGACGTCCCGACAGTGCTGTTGCGGGCGGAGCAGATGCAAATAAGATCAACGACGCGATTGCAGCCGCGGCTGATATCGTTCGCGGATTTGTTAAGTGATCGAAATATGAAGATCTGCTGGAAAGGCGCGGCGCTTCTTGCGCCCGTGTCCCCGACTATGGTTACCTGCGGCGACTTTGACGGCGATGCAAACATAATAACCGTTGCGTGGTGCGGCATGGTGTCCACAAAACCGCCGCGTGTGTATATTTCCGTCAGACCGAACAGGCACTCTCACGGCATTATTAGCGAAAAAAAGGAATTTGTCATCAATTTGACGACAGATTCCATGGTTAAAGCGGCTGACAAATGCGGTATGTATACGGGCAGAAAGGTCGATAAGTTCACTCGCTTCGGCTTGACGCGGGAGAAAGCGTCCGTTGTTTCGTGCCCCATGATCGAGGAAAGTCCCGTATCGCTCGAATGTAAGGTGATAAGCGTGACTCCGATGGGCTCGCACGATATGTTCGTTGCGGACGTTGTCGCTGTTGACGTTAAAGAGGAGCTGCTTGACGAAAAAGGCACGCTCAGGCTTGACAGAGCGCATCTTGCCGCCTATGCTCACGGAGCATATTATCAGCTCGGCAAGAAAATCGGCAACATCGGCTATGCGCTGAAGAAAAAGAAATAAGCGCACCGCGACACAAACTTGATTGAAAACAAAAAACGGAAGATCCGAGGATCTTCCGTTTTTTTGTTTGATTAAAGATCTTTATCGTCGCTTTCCTTTTTAGCCGCGGCGATGAATTCGTCAAGCGGCATAACGATAGCCTTGTTTTCTTCCTTGCGGGAACGGACGGAAACAGTTCCGTCCTCCTTTTCTCTGTCGCCGACGACAAGCACGTACGGGATCTTCTGAAGCTGTGCTTCGCGGATCTTATAGCCGATCTTTTCGTTTCTGTCGTCAAGCTCGACTCTGAAGCCTGCGGCAGCAAGCTTTTCCTTTACCTCAGCCGCATAATCGTTGACTTCTCCGCGAATCGCGGTAACTCTCATCTGAACGGGGGCGAGCCAAAGCGGGAACGCACCTGCGAAGTGCTCGGTGATGATACCGATGAAGCGTTCGATCGAGCCGAAAACAACGCGGTGCACCATTACGGGACGGTGACGCTCGTTATCTGCACCGACGTAGGTGAGATCAAATCTTTCGGGGAGGTTCATGTCAAGCTGGATTGTGCCGCACTGCCATGTTCTGCCGAGACAGTCGCGAACGTGGAAGTCGATCTTGGGACCGTAGAAGGCACCGTCGCCTTCGTTGATGATGTAGGGCTTGCCGATTTCGTCAAGCGCGCCCTTGAGTCCGTTTGTTGCAAGCTCCCACATCTCGTCAGTACCGATGCTGTTTTCGGGACGTGTAGAAAGCTCGATCGTGTAGGGCAGACCGAATACGGAATAAACCTGATCTATCAGCTTATATACGCCGACGATCTCGTCCTTGATCTGATCGGGACGCATGAAAATGTGTGCATCATCCTGCGTGAAGCAACGAACGCGCATAAGTCCGTGCAGTGCGCCGGAAAGTTCGTGACGGTGAACGAGACCGAGCTCACCGCAACGGCAGGGAAGCTCCTTGTAGCTCCAGAGCTTGCGCTTGTAAACAAGCATTCCGCCGGGGCAGTTCATGGGCTTGATCGCGAAATCTTCTTCGTCGATCTTTGTTGTGTACATACTGTCCTGATAGTGATCCCAGTGACCGGAGCGCTCCCAAAGGGTACGTGAAAGCATGATGGGAGTTTTGATCTCCTCGTATCCGGCAGCGGCATGGATCTTGCGCCAATAATCCTCAAGCGTGTTGCGGAGGATCATCCCCTTAGGCATAAAGAACGGGAAGCCGGGACCTTCCTCGTAAACGTCGAAAAGGTCGAGATCGCGACCGATCTTTCTGTGGTCGCGCTTTTTCGCTTCTTCTATCATCGTTTTGTACTCGTTCATGAGCGTTTTGTTCGGGAACGCGACACCGTAGATACGGCGGAGCATCTTGTTTTTTGCGTCTCCTTCCCAATAAGCGCCGGTGAGAGCCGTCAGCGAGAACGCCTTAACGATTCCGGTTGCAAAGAGGTGAGGGCCGGCACAGAGATCGATGAATTCGCCCTGACGGTAGAAGGATATTTCCTCTCCTTCGGGAACGCGGTCGATGAGAAGCACCTTGTAGGGCTCGCCCTTTTCCTCCATGAGCTTTTTAGCCTCGTCGCGGGGAAGTGTGAAGCGTTCTATCTTGAGATTTTCCTTGACGATCTTCTGCATTTCGGCTTCGATCTTCGGGAGATCGTCCTGAACGAAGGGGATGTCACGGTCGATGTCGTAGTAAAAGCCGTTTTCGATCGCGGGGCCTATCGTAAGCTTTGATTCGGGGAACAGACGCTTTACAGCCTGAGCGAGAATATGGCTTGCGGTATGAAAGAAGGTGTGCTTGCCTTCGGCGTCGTCGAAGGTGCAGAGCTTGACTTCGCAATCTTCGCCGATCTGATGAGTGAGATCGACTGTTTCGCCGTTTACGACAGCGGCAATGATCTCGCGGGAGATGACGCCGGCTTCCTTGGCTGCGTCAAAAACCGAAATGGGTGCGTCACCGATATATTCGGCGCCGCATGAAAAATTAACCTTAAACATAATATCTCCATTCTGCCGGGGCACGGCAAATAAAAAATAACAAAACGAATCTTGCACGGCTGAAAATGACGAAAAAATAAAAAACGGCAGTCTGCGGTCATTGACCGTGACTGCCGGGGTGCGTGCAAAGCACACACGGTTCCACCCGTGCTTTAACTTTGAAATGTTGAGTTAAAAATGAAAGGCGGTACACATGGCATGGATCGGTGCGCGGTTCCAGCAATCGGCAATGTGCCGACTCCGCTGCTTCTCTGTTTCCGTCGTGTTAGTCATGTGCGTGTTCTTTCGGTTTGACCGATCAGAGCGCGGCATTGCGTCTGCGGTTGTACTCTGAGCGCGGATTTACGATCTCTCGCCAATCAAGATCGCCTCGCTCAAGCGCATGAATGATAACTTCTGCTGTTGCGATGTTTGTCGCAAACGGTATGTTGTGAGAATCGCACATACGAAGCAGATGATATTCGGCTTCGTCAAATTCACGCTTCGGTGTAACGGAGCGGAAATAAAGAAGGATATCAACCTCATTATAAGCGATTCGGGAAGTGATCTGCTGTTCTCCACCGTGGCTTCCGGGGAGGAGGGATTCAATTTCGAGACCGCTTGCGTCGGAGAGGACCGCTGCTGTCTTGGCTGTCGCGCAGAGATGATGCTTTGACAAAATTCCGCAATAAGCAATGCAGAACTGTGTCATTAGTTCTTTCTTGGTGTCGTCGGCAATTATTGCAATTTCCATAAGCCGTCCGCTTGCGCGGCTCCTTTTCAAAATTTAATTTTTTTGTTTATGTGGAATATCAGCTTCGCTTTGACAACACACCGCTGAGAAGCGGTATGTCATATCCTCGCATACGCATGGCAATGTTATAAAATGCGTCCGGCGCGACTGCCTCCGGCACTGTTGCGGCAGGCTTGCCTTTTTCCTGATTTCGCTTCATTGCTTCATCATAAGGCACGACGCCGAGCAACGGAATTCGCGCTTCGTCGATGATTTCCTCGATCGAGCGCTCGTCCTTTCGTCCGCGATAGCAGTTGACGATCAAATGTAAATTTTTGACTCCGGAATCGGAAAGCTCGCTTGCCGTTTTTGTTGCGGCGCGTATTGCGGGCGCAGACGGAGTGGATACGATTATTGCTTCGTAAACAGTCTCCGGATATACGGCGAGCGGAAAATGAATTCCTCCGGACGTATCTATGATCAGATAATCAGCGTTTAGCGTGTCGGCGCAGAGCACGGCGGCACGCGCGGCTGATACTGGATCTGTGTCATGAGCGGAAGCTGGAACCGAGCAGTAGAAAAGATTTTCACATCTCGGATCGCGCAAAACAGCCTCCACAGGTTCAACTCTGCCTTCGGCAACATCCGAAAGATCGAATATGCCGGAATCCTCGTAGCCGAGGAAAAGATCTGCGGTACGATTTTTCAAGTCGCAGTCCGCGAGCATTACCCGCACACCACCTAGGGCAAGCGTAAGAGCGAGATTGACGGCAACGGTAGACTTACCTACACCACCCTTGCACGATGTGACAAGGAATATGTTTCGGGTTTTCATTCCGCCTCCTCCAAGCTACTCCACATTAACACATTAATATGAAAAAAGTATATCACAAAACTTTTTTCTTGTCAACAAATACACATCAAAAATCTGTCCGCAAGTCGAGCCTATGAAGCAAAAAGTATTATTTTCGAGCGGTCATGCGGGAGAATTGTTTAATTTCATATTGTATTCGCAAGCCGACTATTGTATAATTAATTAAAGTATAGATATATTGCCGTACCAATTAACGATAAGGAGAATTAACGGACAATGATTAACGAGATTATAGCCAAAATCGCAGAAAACGATGCAGAGGTCGGAGCTGCCGTTGCAGCCGAGTATGACCGTCAAAAAAACAGAATCGAGCTTATCGCATCGGAAAACTTTGTTTCCGAGACAGTTATGCTCGCGGCAGGAACCCCTCTTACTAACAAATATGCCGAGGGCTATCCCGCAAAGCGCTATTACGGCGGCTGTGAATATGTTGACGTTGTTGAAAATATCGCGCGCGAAAGAGCGTGCCGCTTGTTCGGCGCGGAGCACGCAAATGTACAGCCTCACAGTGGCTCTCAGGCGAATACTGCCGTTTACGTTGCGCTTCTTTCACCCGGCGATACAGTAATGGGCATGAGCCTTGCGGCAGGCGGACATCTTACGCACGGAAGCCCCGTAAATCTTTCGGGACTTTACTATAATTTCGTTCCCTACGGAGTTGACGACGAAACTCACCTTATTGATTACGATAAAATGCAGGCTCAGGCTGAGGAATGTAAGCCTAAGCTGATCGTTGCGGGCGCTTCCGCATATCCGAGAGTCATTGATTTCGCTCGAATGAGAGAAATCGCGGACTCTGTCGGCGCATATTTGATGGTGGACATGGCGCATATCGCAGGTCTTGTCGCGGCAGGCTTGCATCCGAGCCCCGTTCCGTATGCAGATGTTGTTACAACGACAACGCATAAAACGTTGCGCGGTCCCCGCGGCGGTATGATACTTTGCCGCGAGGAGCTTGCAAAGAAGATAGATAAGGCAATATTCCCCGGAATCCAGGGCGGCCCGCTCATGCACATCATCGCGGCAAAGGCTGTTTGCTTCGGTGAAGCGCTCAAGCCCGAATTCAAGGAATACCAGACTCAGATAGTCAAGAACGCACGCGTGCTTGCCGATACACTTCTCGAAGGCGGCTTCCGTCTCGTTTCGGGCGGCACAGACAATCATCTTATGCTTGTCGATCTTCGTCCCTTCGGAGTAACGGGCAAGGATTTTGAACACAATCTTGACGAGGTCGGCATAACACTCAACAAAAACGCGATCCCCAACGATCCCGCGTCCCCGTTTATTACGAGTGGCGTCAGAATCGGTACGCCGGCTGTTACGTCGCGCGGAATGAAGGAAGCGGAAATGGTCGAGATCGGTAAGCTCATTACCGCTGTCGCAAAGGATCCCGTCGGCTCTGCCGAAGCGGTTAAGGCAGGCGTTGCTTCGCTCTGCGAGAGCTTCCCGCTTTATAACTGATCATAATGATAGGAATTTTTGATAGCGGTCTCGGCGGACTGACAGCCCTCAAGGAGCTCGCGAAGCGTTTGCCGAATGAGGATCTCGTGTACTTCGGAGATACGGGTCGAGTCCCGTACGGAACAAGATCTGTCGAAACGATAAAAAAATATTCGCTCGAAGATTTGAAGTTCTTGTCCTCTTTCGGTGTTGACGCGGTGCTTGTCGCTTGCGGAACAGTCTCATCGACTGCGCTTACGGAGCTGAGAGCGGCGTCTGACAAGAAAATTTACGGCGTCATTACGCCCGCTGTCGAGGCGGCGATCAATGCGACGGAGAACGGCAGGATCGGCGTCATCGGAACAAACGCCACGATCAAAAGCGGCGCGTTTGTCAACGGCATACTCGAACGTGAGCCGTCGATGTTCGTTAAGGCGATACCGTGTCCGCTTTTTGTCCCGCTTGTTGAAAACGGCTTTGCCGCACCGGACGACGATGTCACGCTTGCGGCAGTGAAAAGGTATCTTGCGCCGTTTTCGGAGGACAAGATCGACACCCTCATCCTCGGATGCACGCACTATCCGATAATAAGCTGGGCGATCTCAAGGGTGCTTCCCGGAGTGAAGCTTATAAGCTCCGGAGCTGCGGCGGCAGACGCCGTTGCGGACGACGTTATATCAGGACGAATAAAGACTTCGGGCGGAAGCGGAAGCATTCGTTGCTATTGCAGTGATATGCCGTCCGACTTTGAGGCAACTGCCGAAATATTCATGGGCGATGTCTGCATAGGACGCGCCGAAAAAATAAACATTGAGGACTATTCTGTCTGATAGGCAAGTGCCGAACAAATCGACACTTGTGATAGTCAATTGCATATAATGCGCTTTGGCGCGTAAATGCGCCAAAAACAACAAATAAACGCGAAAATAAACTCCATTTCGAATAACGCAAGGAGAAAAACTATGAAAAACGGAAAGATAGGCTATGCCGTCGTAGGTCTCGGCATAGGTCGCGCGCACATGGACGCCGCCGCCGCATCCGAGCGCGCGGAGCTTGTTGCCGTCTGCGATCTGATTGAAAAAAAGCTCGAATCGGCTAAGAAAAAGTACCCGTACGTGCTCACCTACACCGATTTTGACGAGATGCTCGAAAACGACGAGATCGACATCGTAAGTATATGCTTACCGAGCTCCATGCACGCGGAATATGCTTGCCGAGCAATGGCGAAGGGCAAAAACGTGCTGATTGAAAAGCCGATCGACATCACGCCGGACGCCGCCGCAAAGATCGAGGAGGCTCGAGTAAAATACGGCCGCGTTGCCGCTGTCGTTCATCAGAATCGTTTTAACGCGCCGATGAAGCCCATTAAGGAAGCGCTCGATTCCGGCAGACTCGGAAAGCTTGCTGTCGCAACCTTCGGAGTGAAGTGGTACCGTGAGCAAAGCTATTATGAAAACGGTTGGCACGGCACGTGGGCTGTTGACGGCGGAGGCTCGCTTATGAATCAGGCAGTGCATACTGTCGATCTGATGCAGTGGCTTCTCGGTAAGGTCAAGTCTGTAAGCTCCGTTGCGAACATTTGCGCTCACGATATCGAAACGGAGGACGTTACCGCGTCCGTTATAACGTTTGAAAGCGGCGCTGTTGCGACGTTCGTTTCAACGACCTGCGCGTACCCGGGAATTTCGACGGAGATCTCCCTGTACGGCACAAAGGGCTCGATCGAGGCTGACGCCGATATACTGAAAACATGGAAGCTCGTTCCCGTTGACGACGATGTTGACGAGGAGGACGAGGAGGAAGAAATGCTTGCCAAATACGGTAGCGGCAACGGACGCCTGAAAGCGGAGGATCCGTCGCTTTTGTTCGGTCACGAAGCTGTTGTCGAGGACGTTATTTCCGCCGTGCTCGACGGTCACGATCCGATGATAATGCCGCTTGAAGCAATTAAGAGCGTCCGTATAGTAGATGCCATCTACCGTTCGGCAAAAACGGGTGAGACCGTATATCTTGACTGATCATGAAAAAAGGACTTTTTTCCGTTACCTTTCGCTCACTTGGAAGGGATAAAATAGCGGAGCTGACAAAAGAGGCGGGACTTGATTCCGTTATCTGGGGCGGCGATGTTCACGTCCCGCACGGCGAGCTTGAGCTTGCCGAAAACACAAAAAAGCTGTGCGATTCGCTTGGCGTCGGAACAGACGTCTACGGCTCGTACTACAAGCTTGTGACTGACGACTGCGATGCCGTTTTCAATACTGCGACGGCGCTCGGCTCCGACGTCGTGCGTATTTGGGCAGGGACAAATGGATCTGCCGAAATGTCTGCTGATGAGCGTAAAAGCCTGACGGAGCGTCTTCGCTCCGCTGCCGACGTCGCAAAGGAAAAGGGACTGACGCTTGCGTTCGAATATCACGGCGGCACGCTTACCGACGACGCGGAAAGCGCGCTTCGCTTAATAAATGAAGCGGAGCGGGACAATGTTCGTCTGCATTGGCAGCCGAATCAGTACCGCGACTTTGATTTTAACGTTTGCGCGCTCAAAAAGGTCGCGCCGTATGTCGATGCGGTTCACGTCTTTGCGTGGAGAGGAAACGATAAATTCCCGCTTTCGACGCAGGAGCGCGAATGGCGCGCGTATTTCGATATTTTGGCGGAGTACGGCAAATGTACGCTTGCCGCGCTTGAATTTGTCCCCGTTGAATGCAGGGACGATCTTATGCGCGACGCGGAAACGCTTGACGCGATTCTGAGACGTACCTCGCTTTGATTTTATGGTGACGAAAATGAAAAAAGCTGTGTTTATGGGAAGCGCCGGCAATATCGCGTATGTGTATCCCGAAAAAAATTGCCGCGCACTTGAGTCGGAGCTTGAATTTGCTTCACCGATATATTCGAAAAAAGACGCGTTTGAAAGAAAAAACGAGCTTTCGGATGTGGCGTTCGTCTTTTCGACTTGGGGAATGATCGCTTTTTCCGAGGACGAAATAAAAGAGATATTTCCGTCGCTTGAGGCTGTCTTTTACGCCGCAGGCTCCGTTCAGGGCTTCGCGCGTCCGTTTATCGACGCGGGCGTAAAGGTGTTTTCGGCTTGGGCGGCAAACGGAGTTCCCGTCGCACAATATACGGTGGCTGAGATCTTGCTCGCGCTGAAGGGATTTTTCTCGACGCTTCACCGTCACGGCGATGCTTGGAAAAATCACAACGCACCCGTGCCGTATCCCGGCATCATGGACGAAAAGGTCGGCATAATCGGCGCCGGAATGATAGGAAAAATGGTGATCGCGGAGCTTTCGCGCTATCCCGTCGAGATACTCGTGTACGATAAATTTGCGTCCGAGGAGTCGATAAAGGCGCTCGGCGCGAGAAAAGCGGAGCTTGACGAGCTGTTCTCTGAATGTCTCGTCGTTTCCAATCACCTTGCCAACAATTCCGCGACAGTCGGAATGCTTGATTATTCGCTGTTCTCCAAGATGCGCGACGGAGCTGTGTTTATTAATACGGGACGCGGAGCACAGGTCGTCGCCGACGATATGATCCGCGCGCTAAGCGAAAATAAAACGCTCTCCGCCGTGCTTGACGTGACCGATCCGGAAGAACCGCCGCGCCCCGGAAGTCCGCTATACTCAATGGAAAACGTGTTCCTTACGCCTCATATAGCAGGCTCGATCGGCAATGAGGTGCACAGAATGGCTGAATATATGTACAACGAATATAAGGCTTTTTCCGCGGGAGAAGCCGTAAAATACGAAGTAACAAAAGAAATGCTTGCCGTTATGGCATAATGGAGATTTGATATGTCAGAAGCATACAAGTTTACTTACAAAACTCTCGATGATCTTAATTCGGAGATAAGCAAGCGCTCGATTGCAATACCGACAACGGAGGATGCCGCGTCGCTTGCGCGCCGCGTGAAGATCCGCGGGATCGAAACATCGAATTCGCTTGCAGTTCACCCCATGGAGGGCTTTGACGGAACCGAAAACGGCGCTCCCGGTGAGCTTACTGTCAGACGCTATGAGAGATTTGCGTCGGGAGGAGCAGGTCTTTTTTGGTTTGAGGCTACGTCGGTGTGCCCCGAAGGACGCTCGTCTTGCCATCAGCTTTGGATAAACGACGAAAACGTTGACGATTACAAGCGTCTCGTCGAAAAGATGCACGAGCTTTCGGGCGGAGCTCCCGTTATATGTCAGCTCACCCATTCCGGACGCTTTGCAAAGCCGAACAATACCCCCGCACCGCTTATTTCGTATCACAACCCGATAATGAACGAGCGACTTGATCTTGATCCGTCGCTTCCCGTCGTTACCGATGACTATCTTGACGGACTGCACGATAAATATCTTCATGCCTGCCGTCTCGCAAAGGAAGCGGGCTTTGACGGAGTTGACATAAAATCCTGTCACCGTTACCTTTTGTCCGAGCTGCTCTCCGCGTATACCCGCGAGGGAAAGTACGGCGGCTCCTACGAAAACAGAACGCGCCTTTTGCGCGAAACAGTAAGAGATGCGGCGTCCGTTTATGGCGCGGACGATTTTATAATCGCAACGCGTATGTCCGTCTCGGACTGCATACCTTACCCCTACGGCTTCTGCACGACGGAGGACGGACAGGTCGATCTGACCGAAGCGAAAAAGCTCCTTTCCGAGCTTCATTCGTCCGGAATGTCGCTCCTTAACCTGTCGATGGGTACGCCCTATTATAATCCGCACGTAAACCGTCCTTACGATTCGGGCGGATACGAGCCGCCGGAATCGCCTCTTGTCGGCGTCGAAAGAATGATAAACGCTTCGCGCGAGATCAAGGCTGCCGTTCCCGAACTCAAGGTGATCGGAACGGGCTATTCCTATCTGCGTCAGTTCTCGCAGAATGTTGCCGCCGCCGTGCTTGACGAGGGCGCGGCTGATATGATCGGCTTCGGACGTATGGCGTTTGCATACCCCGATTTCGCAAAGGATATGCTCAAAAACAGCTTCGATCCGAAAAAGACCTGCCTTTCCTGCGGAAATTGCGTTCAGCTTATGAGACGCATTGCAAATGCGGGATGTCCGATCAGAGATCCGCTTTACAGACCGATCTTTATCGAAAACTGCGGCGGAAAGCCGAATATGTTTTAACTTTTGGAGGCTGATTATGTCTGAAAAATCTTATCTTCTTGTTACGGGCGGTGCGCGCGGAATAGGTCGCGGCATATCGCTTTATCTTGCCTCGAAGGGCTTTACCGTCGCCGCTGTCGGTACGCGTCCCGAAGAATCGGTCGGCGAGTTTTTGACGGAGCTCCGCGCTTACGGAAACGAAAATTCGTACATTCAGGGCGATATTTCGAATCACGATGACAGAATACGAATCGTTGATACGTTCTATGAGCGTTACGGTCGCCTTGACGTGCTCGTTAACAACGCGGGCGTTGCTCCCTCTGTTCGTGCCGATCTGCTTGAAATGTCGGAGGAAAGCTTTGACCGCGTGCTCGGTGTAAATCTGCGCGGAGCGTTCTTCTTGACTCAGTACGCGGCATCAAAAATGATCAACGACGCCGCATCCGACGTTCCGAAAATGATTATCACAACGACAAGCATCTCCGCCGAAACGTCAAGCATCAATCGCGGAGAATACTGCATCTCAAAGGCAGGACTTTCGATGATGGTCAAGCTCTTTGCGGATAAGCTTGCGCCCTACGGAATCGGATCGTACGAGATCCGTCCGGGCATTATCGAAACCGATATGACGGCGGGCGTTAAGAACGTGTACGAGGAAAAGATCGCGGGCGGACTTTTGCCGATCGCGAGAATGGGACGCCCCGACGATATAGCAAAGGTCGTTTATGCGCTCGCATCGGGACTTTTTGCATATACAACAGGCGGCGTTATCAACGTTGACGGCGGATTTACGCTGTCGCGCCTTTGATCAAGCGCAAGAAAGGATGTTTTTTTATATGAAGATCACACCCGTAAAGGGCACAAACGATTATCTGCCCAAGGATGCGGCGCTTCGCGACAATATGCAGTCCGTGATACTCAATACGTACAAAAATCACGGGTTCGAGCATATCATTACACCAGCGATCGAGGATGCGGAAAACCTTGACAAAAGCGAGGGCGGAGATAACCTTAATTTGATTTTCAAGATTCTCAAACGAGGAGAAAAGCTCGAAAGGGCAATAGAAGACGGCAAGCTCGGCGAGCTTTCCGATATGGGTCTGCGCTATGACCTTACGCTTCCGCTTTGCAGATATTATTCCGCGAATAAGGCGTTTTTGCCGACGCCCGCAAAGCTTATTCAAATAGATCGTGTTTATCGCGCCGAGCGCCCCCAGAAGGGACGCGACCGCGAATTCCATCAGTGCGATATTGATATTATCGGCTCAGACTCCGTTGATTGCGAGATCGAGCTGATCACAACGACTGCCAAGGCGCTCAAAAACGTCGGCATCGAAAATTTCCGTATCAAGATCAACGACAGAGCTCTTTTGCGCGGCGTTCTTTCGCGCGCGGGATTTGCGAAGGATGCGTTTGATACCGTTTCCGTTACGTTTGATAAAATGGACAAGATCGGACGCGACGGAGTTTTGGCGGAGCTTGAAGCAAAGGGCTTTGACGCGACTGTGCGCGATAATTTTGCGAAATTCCTCGACGCTTGTCCCGTTTCAATTGATTCGGTGTGCGATTATTCCGATGAAAGCGACGCGGCTGAACGCATTAAGCATATCATTTCCGTCGTGAATGAAATATCAAACGGCGAATATGAGGTTGTTTTCGACATTTCGCTTGTTCGCGGTCAGGGTTACTACACCGGTACTGTCTTTGAGATCGAAAGCAAGGACTTCAGAGGCGCTATCGGCGGCGGTGGACGTTACGACAATTTGATCGGTAAATTTACGGGCACGCCGACGCCCGCTGTCGGTTTTTCGATCGGATTTGAGCGCATTTTCAGCATACTGCGCGATTCCGACGCAAAG
>CAZOMK010000025.1:14491-14760 GCA_964580615.1 uncultured Lachnospiraceae bacterium
TCTATGACGCGGGTGATGTTGCCCGTGCGATCAAATTCGCCGATTCGCTTCGCGACAGCTATGACGTTTTGGTGATCGAACGTGCAAATAAGCTCGGAAAGCAGCTTGCGCGCCTCGAGGAACGCGGATTTGTCGGCTATGCAGTGCCGGATGGGGAAATAAAGCTCTTTTCCGATAGAAAATAACGCGCAATTGCGAAAAAAACTTGACAAAATAAGCCGAATATGATATAAAGATTTGTAACACATAAAGGCAATGATGCGGAGGAG
>CAZOMK010000026.1:0-14412 GCA_964580615.1 uncultured Lachnospiraceae bacterium
AAAAGATCCGTACTCAGTATACGGAAAAACAGCACACGGAGCTAGACGAGCTCAAGGCACTAGACAAAAAGGTTAAAACACCCGCAAACACATTCGCTTACATCTTCGGATCTGTATCCGCTCTCATCATGGGCGCGGGAATGAGCCTTGTTATGACCGACATCGGTGAAAAGCTCAGCATATCAAATCCGATGATTCCCGGTATTGTTATCGGAGTTGTCGGTATGGCTATGGCTATCGTCAACTATCCGATCTACAAAAAAATTCTCGGAAGCCGCAAGAAGAAATTCGCAAGCAAGATCATCGCTGTCAGCGATAAGATCATAAACGGCTAAAATCAAAGGGCAATGCCGAAAAACTTCGGCATTGCCCTTTTTTTTCGAAAACTCAAACAAAACGGAAACATTTGCGTGGTATAATTCTCAAAAAGATATCATTTCGGAGGTATGACAGTGTTCAAAATATTGGTTTTGGAGGACGATAAAGAGCTCAACAGAACGGTTTGTACGTTTTTGTCAAACAGCGGCTATGCCGCCGTCGGCTGTACAAACGCAAACGACGCATACGATGCGCTTTACGACGGCGTTTTCGATCTTATCGTTTCCGATATAATGATGCCGGGAACGGACGGCTTTGAATTCGCACGCAGCGTTCGAGAGCTCAACAGCGATATACCGATACTTTTTATGACTGCGCGTGACGATCTTGCATCAAAGCAGCGCGGATTTCGCATAGGCGTCGATGATTATATGGTGAAGCCAATAGATCTGGACGAGCTTTTTTTGCGAATAGGAGCCCTGCTCAGACGAGCGAAGATCGCCGCAAGCCGTAAGCTTGAGATCGGCGGCTTCGTCATGGACGCCGATGAGCATACAGCATATCTGAACGGCGACGAGATCAACCTCACAAACCGCGAATTTTCAATTCTTTATAAGCTGCTTTCGTATCCAAAGAAAACCTTCACACGCACTCAGCTCATGGACGAATTTTGGGACGCCGATACGGAAACGGCACCGCGCGCTGTCGATGTATATATGACAAAGCTCCGCTCGAAGCTGTCCGAATGCGATGATTTCGAGATCAAGACAGTTCACGGCTTGGGCTACAAGGCGGTAATAAAATGAAAAAAACAAGCCTTTGTAAGCGCTTTTTCCGCGCTTTATATCATTATCTGTTGTTTTTTTTGCTCGTCGCATTCATAACCTCATGCTGTATGGCGCTTTTCGTTTCAACGTTGACGAAAAGCATTGATCTGACCTTGACAGCGGAAAATCTGAACATGGCGGCAAAGCTCACCTTCGGGAATGTTGTTGTTTTGAGCGTGCTTTTTACGCTTATAGACGCGATCCGACGTAAATATACAGTCGAAAAGCCCGTAAAAAGGATCGTCGAGGGAGCGGAAAAGCTGACTCAGGGCGATTTTTCCGTTCGGATCCCGGAGCAAACAAAGTTTGCCGCAGACGATACCTTCCGAGAGATCATAGATTGCTTCAATAAAATGGCGCACGAGCTTCAGGGCGTCGAAACACTGCGTACCGATTTCATCGCAAATGTGTCTCACGAAATGAAAACACCGCTTGCCGTCATGCAAAACTACGGAACGCTCCTTCAGGAGCCCGGTCTGTCCGAGGAAAAGAGACTTGAGTACGCCAAGGGCGTAACGGACGGATCCCGCAGAATGGCTGATATGATGACAAATATCTTAAAGCTGAACAGACTTGAAAATCAGCAGATATTCCCTACCTCGTCCGAATTCGACCTCGGAGAACAGCTCTGCGAATGCCTGCTGCAATATGAAAACGTGTGGGAATCGTCCGATATCGAGATCAATACCGATATTGCGGAAAATGTAACCGTCACAGCGGACGGAGAATTGCTCGCGCTTGTTTGGAACAATCTTTTTTCAAATGCGTTTAAGTTTACGCCCACGTGCGGAACAGTCTCTGTTTCCCTCTCCTGCGACGACACATACGCGTTCGTCAAAGTGTCCGACACCGGTTGCGGCATGAGCGCAGAGGTCGGCGCACACATTTTCGAAAAATTTTACCAAGGAGACACGTCTCACTCCGTTAGCGGAAACGGACTCGGACTTGCGCTCGTAAAGCGCGTTGTTGACATACTTCACGGAGAAATATCAGTCGAAAGCACAGTCGGCGTCGGCTCGACGTTTACCGTTAAACTTCGGAGAGGCTGACATGAACGCAAAAAAAATGACCAAAGCTTTGCTCTTTCCTCATATAGCATTTTTGATCCTTCTTCTGCCGTCAGCCGCCGTCGTCCTGACATATTCGATGCTTAATCTTGCCGAAACAAACCCGCTTCGCATCGCTTCTTATGTCCTTTCCGCGTATACGCTGACCGTTTGGTGCGTTCGCTTCCCGTCTTTGATACGCTTCGGAAAGAGCTTTAAGCAAAACAACAAATTCATGAAGCGTTGGTTCGGAGACGTTCGCTTGCGGATGAAGGTAACGCTCATCGGCAACGTGCTTTGGAACAGCGCATACGCACTGTTTCAGCTATGCCTCGGATTTTGTCACGGCTCGTTTTGGTTTTACTCATTCGCCGCGTATTATTTTACGTTGGCAATTATGCGCCTCACCCTTGTGCGTCACACAATGCAGCACAAGCCGGGAGAGAAAATGCGACGTGAGCTGATCCGCTACCGTGCCTGCGGAATAATCTTTCTGTTCACAAACCTTGCATTGTCCGGCATAATGCTGTACAGGATCAAAGAAAGCAGCCTTTTTGTACATCACGAGATAACAACGATAGCAATGGCGTCATACACCTTTACGTCGCTTACAATCGCGATAGTAAACGTTTTTCGTTATCGCAAATACAACAGCCCCGTGTACTCCGCGTCAAAAGCGATCTCACTTGCGTCGGCATCCGTCTCCATGCTCACCTTGGAAAGCACGATGCTCTCAACCTTTTCTTCGGACGGAATGACCGAGCAAACAAAACTGCTGTTTTTGGCGTTAAGCGGCGCCGCGATCTCGATTTTTATCATCAGCATGGCGATATATATGATAGTCAAAGCGGACAAAAGCTTGAAATTATTAAAAAATGAGGAATTAAAGAATGAACAATAATAACGAAACCTTTAAGATGACATACTCCGCCGAGCAGCGGGAGGAAATAGATAACATCAGAAAAAAATACGCCCCGCGTGAGCAGGATAAAATGGAGCGCTTGCGCGCGCTTGACGCAAGCGTCGGCAAAAAAGCAACTACCGTTTCGATAACAGTCGGCATCATCGGCACACTGCTGATGGGCGCCGGAATGAGCTTGACAATGTCCGACTTCGGCGATGTGATAGGCGCGCTTGCAATGCCGATCGGAATTGCCGTCGGCGTCGTCGGCATCGCGATATTGGCTTGCGCGTACCCGATCTACGATCATACAATAAAAAAAGAGCGCAAAAAGATCGCGCCCGAAATCATCCGTCTGACGGATGAGCTGATGAAATAAAGCCTCACTTCACAAAAAGATCTCCCGCATTCGCAAAAGCAAATGCGGGAGATCTTCATTTACACGCCGTCAAAAACGATTTCCTCAAATTCGGCTTGCAAATGACGAATTTATTTTTTCTCATCGTCATTTTTGTTCTCTTTTGACTTCCTTGCATACACGGAACCAAGGCAAAGGAAGATTGATCCGAGAGCCAGCCAAATTACGCCCGATGAATGATGCTCTACATCTGCGAAATTAATTATTGCCGCAACATAAAATAGTACCGACGCAACATAGAAAAGTGTCCCGTTAAGTTTGATTTTTTTCATTTGTATTTATCTCCGAAATTATTTTCTGTTTCTTTTATACTGGCTGTATTTCACAAAACACGTGACAAAAATTACAACATACATTGCCAAAACTCCTCCGACAAAGGCTGCAACAAAATAATTATACGTGCTCAAAAGGTGAATGAGGAACTGAGGCAGTAGTATTAGGAAGAATATGATTAGCAGAGGTGTCATTCTATATTTCATCACCCGCTGCATCATCTGAAATTTGGATTCCTCATCACAGAAAATTTCCTCTGCTTCCTTGCCTAACCCAACCGCTTTTCGGAAATAACTGTAACCCACATAATCCTGCAAATATTCCCAGCCGCAGTCGTCAAACAGTTTCAAATATTCGTCCTTATGTGCAAGTCCGTCCTTGTTGTAGTCAAGCTGATAGACAACGTCTTGAGGCGCACATTTTTCGAAATGATACATTCCAAGCCCATTTACCTTAACGAATTTCCATCCTGCCATGTGCATCCGGCGCAGATAATCCTGCTCTTTTTCGTATTCAAATATCGTAAACCATTTGAATTGCTTTTTAGTTTCCATGCAATATTTCCTCCTGTGCTATTCGGTATAAGCGTTCAATTCGCCCAAGCTCGACCTGCAAGACCTCTCCCCCCAAATCCGTGATCTGATAAATTTTTCGTTTGTCCTCTTCGCGGATGAAGCGGATCACCTTGTCCTTTTCCATTTTTGATAAGCTGCCGTACATTGTACCCGGTGTCAGCTTAATGGCACCGTCCGTCATTTTTTCAACCATTTGAACAATGCCGTACCCGTGATTCGGCTTTCTCAAACACAATAGAATGAAAAAAGCCGTTTCCGTCATCGGAACATAAACCTTTTTTATATGCGGATCCATTATATCTACCTCCGAACGACTTCAGTGCGATGTATCGCACCTCGATGTATATAGTATATCGTACTGCGATATAAATGTCAATAGCTTTTTTAATTTTGAAACAAAAAAATCTCCCGCATTTGCTTTCGCAAATGCGGGAGATTTTCGTATGCCGGTGGCGGGACTTGAACCCGCACGGTGTTGCCACCAAAGGATTTTGAGTCCTCCTCGTCTGCCAATTCCAACACACCGGCACATAACAGTCATTATAATAACACATTTCATTTCGTTTTGCAAGGCAAACATCAAAAAAATTTGCAAAACACGAAAAAAACAATCACACCGAAGCGATAGATCCGTTTGCTTCGGTGTGATTTTACTTATTTTGAGATATCCTTACAGATGTGTGCCGCAATTGTGGCAGAACTTAGCGTCCGCATCAAGCTGAGTACCGCACGCATAGCAGAATTTTTTCTTCGGCTTTTCTGCTTCGCTCACAGTCGGCTCTTTTTTCGGCTCGCTTACAGGCGCGACAGGCTGCTGTACTGTCGGAGCGGGTGCCTGAACCTGCACAGGAGCGGCAGCCGCCGTCTCGGCCTTACTTTGACGCGATCTGTCAACAGCGCCTAAAATAATATTTGTCAATGTCAAAACGAGGATCAGCACAAGCAAGCCCGCACCGGTATAAACGAAGGTTTCCGTTCTCTCTCTTTCCCAAAGGACGTAAGCGAACGAATACCACGGTGCGTCATCAATCTCGACCGAAACCTTGGATTTTCCTTCGCGCACCTTGAATTCACCGTTTCTGTGAAGTCTGCTTATTTCCCACTTATACTTGTCAAGCTTCATGTTTTCAAGCTTGGCGTAACCGTCCTCGTCAAGCTCAAACGAGAACAAATACTCGCTTCCGCGATAAAGCTTGACTGTCTCATTTGAGAAGTCCTTGCCGAAATCAAGCTTTACACTCTGAACGGGCTCAAGCTCGATCTCCTCTATCGAATCGACAATGGCATCGGACACGCTTGCCGCATCGTCAACGCCCTTGTATGCGCCGCCCGTCGCAGACGAGATCTTATCGAAAAATTCCTCGGCGGAATCTGTTGCTTCGGTGCCGATGCCGTAGATCTTGATGAGGCTTTCGCCCGCATCTCCGATCGTTACGTCGTCGGAATCCTCAACATCTATCTTGATATCCGCGTTGTACAGCGCCTTAACAATACTTTCGTACGTGTAGCCCGTCACCGGTTCGGGATCAAGCGGAGGAGCGTCACCGAGTATGATTATAACCTTACTTGAAGTAGCGCGCCAATCGAGCTTCAGCGCCTCGGCGAAGCCGGAGTACACTGTTTCCTCGACGTCGCCGCCGTGACCGAGCGTAAGACTGTTAATTGCATTTATGATCTCATCGTCGTTGCTTGTGAATTTAAGCTGTGTCATCGCGGGATAATCGCGATAATCGGAGGTTCTGTCCGAAAAGTCTCTGTAATCGACGATCGCAACGCGGTAATCATCCGTTTTCTCCGCAAGCGACGCCAAAATATGTATCATATTTGCCTTTGCATTATCAATATCGTCTTCCATTGATCCGGTCGTATCGACGAGGAAGCAAAGGTCGAGACCGCCGCCTCCCGTGCCGATGACTCTGTTAACGGAGGTGTCTCTCGTTTCGATAGCCATACCGACAGCGGTTGCAAGATCGAGCAGACCGCAGTTTCCGTTATCAAAATAATAACGTCCGGACGCGGAAGCAACAAGCAGCTTCTTTACCTCAGGTCCCGTAAGCTCCGGATTTGCCGCGAAAAGCATACCCGCAGCCGCAGTTACGTGAGGAGTTGCCATTGACGTACCGTTCATGTAATCGTATGTATTCTGAACGCAGCTGTAAATGTTACTTCCGGGCGCCGCAATGTCAACTCTGTCGCCCGTGCAGGAAAATGCAGTATATTTATAGCGTGTCGATGACTTTGTCGAATTGTCGTTGTGTATCTGAACAGCGCCGACAACGATAATTCTGTTTGCGACCTCCTCGTTGGAGATAAGATTGAGGAAGTTATTATATTTTGCTTGGGAATATTTTGTTCCGTTCACTCCGCCCTTCAAAGCACCCGATTTTCGAGAGCTGTACATTTTATAACCGTAATCGGCGTTCTCATCGGGGAGGAAATAGTTTCCGTTGGTGTTTCCGGCAGCTACGCAAATTACAAAATCGCTTTTCCCGGATTTTTGTCTCTGCGAGACGATTCTTTCAAGCATTGCGCTTGCTATATCGGCTTCGCGCTGAAGCGATTCGATCGCGTCCTTGTCGCCCTGACTTGCCGCAAAGCCGCGCACGCGGTTCGTATTCAGGCTTATGTTGATAGCGGTTACGTCATGCTCAAGCAAAACGGAAATTGATTTCACAAAGGTATATGCCGTATCGTATGCATAGGGATTTCCGCCCTTTGCATTATACGCTTTGCTGTAATATATCTCGGAATTGTTGCCGAGTATACCGGAGATTCCGATGTTGTTCCATGTTGCACCCATCGTACCCGCAACATGAGTTCCATGATTGTCCGGCTCAACATCCTGCAAAGTCATATCATAGACAGTCCAATCGTTGCTGTCCTCATCGTAAAGCGACCAATACGCGCCCGCGACATTCAAGTCCTCGTGATCAAGATCGGGCAATGTATCGATCAGTCCGACTCTCGAAGTTGAAAGCTCGGAGAGGAAGCCCCAAGCGGCAGGTGCATTGATTGCTTCAAGACCCCAGTTGTCTCCGCGCGGAACTTTTATGTTCCAATTAACATTATCCCACGGATCGTCGGGATAAACGGGATCAGGCAGCTCGATCTCGTCTGTTTCGTCCGAATCTGTTTCGTCGCCCTCGCTTTCAAATATGATAACGGGGTTAACGTATGCCTTTTCTATCAGCTCCTCGGCGGAGATATCGTTTGCAAGCGATTCAAGCTTTTTTAGCGATTTCGAATCCGAAAAGCGAAGCTGATATACTCCGATATCCTCCATGATATCGGATATCTCCGCGTTGTATTTTTCCGCGATCGCTTCTATATCGGAGAGCTCCGCATCAAGCTTCGCAAGAACTATAAGCTCATTGTTAATGTAAAGCACGGAATCCTTTGAATCGTACGAGACTTCTTCGTAGCTTTCCGCGATTTCCTCAAGCTTTTGAGTTTCGTCCGGCTTTGCGAAAAGCGTAAACTTACCCTTTTCTCCGTCCGGATCCTTACCGTCCGCATAAAGGGTAACGCAATACCCGATAACAAGCGCGACAAGCAGCGCCCAAAGAACGGCAATTAAAATTCGCAAGCCTTTTCTCTTTTTCTTTTTTTCTTTCATAACGGTATCCTTTCTAATGTAAAGCAAAAATGCGCACAAGCCATACATTATCATTCATCGGTATTATAACAATTTTGCAGGTTAAAGTCAATGTTTTTTCACATTTCGGTCATAATTTGACCTCCGACAAATGTGCCCGTTTTCTTGACACATTTTACCTCGGATGATATAATATAAGCATCGCGAGTGTATTTCAATGGCAGATAATCGGCTTCCCAAGCCGAGTACGCGGGTTCGATTCCCGTCACTCGCTGAAAACGTTTCCAAACGGAGACGTTTTTTAATTAATTTTTCACATAATAAGCTTCCCGCACCCTTGACTTTTTGTATATTACACCTTATAATAGAATACGAGTCATGTATGTGTGTTCGTACTCTAATTTATGCGAAAGGAAAGGTGTTGGCTTGGCATTCAAGGAAATTTTCAAGCGTGTTGAAAAAAAATACATCCTTTCGGCAGAACAGTATGAAGCACTTATGCCGATCATAAACGAATATATGCGCGGCGACGAATACGGCGAAAGCACGATCTGCAATATATATTACGACACGCCGGACAGTGTGCTCATCCGCCGTTCGCTCGATAAACCCGTATATAAGGAAAAGCTTCGTCTGCGAACTTACGGCGTTCCGAAGGATGATACGACAGCCTTTGTCGAAATAAAAAAGAAATACAACGGCATCGTATACAAGCGCCGCATAAGCATGAAATACAAGGACGCGATCGAATTCACCTGTAACCGCGTCATGCCCGCAAAGGATTCGCAAATCGCACGCGAGATCATGTGGGTGCTGAATTATTACAAGGGAATCGCCCCGTCAACAGTTCTTTCATACGACAGAACAGCCTATTTCGCCAAGGATGACCCCAATTTGCGAATAACCTTCGACAAAAATCTTTATTGGCGCGATTGGGATCTTGATCTCAGGCTCGGCGTGTACGGAAACTCCATTCTTCCGGACGGTATGCGCCTTATGGAAGTCAAAATTCCGGATGCAATGCCGCTTTGGCTTGCACATAAATTCGATGAGCTGAAAATTTTTCCGACGTCATTCAGTAAGTACGGAAAAGCTTATCAAACAAAGCTCGGCGATTAATCAAAAACAACTATTATTTATTCGGAGGATATCTCAATGCTTTCCAAAGCCTTTACTTCCGTAATTACGGGAAATGAAATCACCATCGGAATGTTCCTTGCCTGCTCCCTCGCTTCCATCGTGCTCGGTGCGCTTGTCGCTCTCGCCGCTTCTTTCAAAAACAAGCATTCGAAGAACATACTTCTCTCACTCGTTATTATTCCCGTGATCGTTCAGGTCGTTATCATGATCGTTAACGGAAACATCGGCGTCGGTCTTGCTGTTGCGGGCGCGTTCAGCCTTGTTCGCTACCGTTCCTACCCCGGCACAGCCTCCGATATCCTGCTCATCTTCCTCGCAATGGCGATCGGACTTGTTAACGGCATGGGCTACATACTCCTCGCAACGGTTTTCACTGTTTTCACCCTCATCGTGTACGTTGTTTTCGTCGCTCTCAATCTCGGAAACACACCTTCGGTCAAGGAACTCAAGGTCACCATCCCAGAAAGTCTCAATTATTCCGATATTTTCGACGATATCTTTGAAAAATACACCAAGAGCCACACGCTTTACAGAGTAAAGACGACAAACCTCGGCAGTATGTATCAGCTTTTCTATCGCATTGAGCTTAAGGATGACGCGATCGAAAAGGAAATGATCGACGATATCCGTTGCCGTAACGGAAATCTCGACATAATCTGCGGCATGATCCCCGATTCCGCCGAATTCGAAAGACTTTAATAACAATCGAGGCAGATCTTTTAAGGTCTGCCTCTTTTCAAAGGAAACACAAAAATGAAAAAAACAATAGCATCAATAATCATAATCGTGATCATCCTCGGTGCAATAACATCGGTGCTTATACTTGCGGATAAGCTTTTTTACCGCGAAAGCACGGAAACCACCGTCACGCAGGAAACATATTCCTCGATCGGTATCGAATCGCTCGTCATCGGAATAGACGTCGGCTACATCAACATTACGGAAAACAAATCGTCAGATTCGTTTTCCGTCAACACTGTCGGATACGAAAAGGATTTTTATTCCGTCACCGTCGAAAGCGGAACGCTCTCGGTCAAGTCGTCGGAGCTTGAATGGTACGACCGTGAAATCTACAATTCCGTTGGCAAGTACGGAGTAACCGTCAGCATCCCCTCCTCCTTTGAGGGTGAGGTAAAAATACTCACCAAGGCGGGCAACATCAGCATATCAGATGTTACGCTTCCCTCCCTCCGCGCAACCTCCGAAGCCGGAGGAATACACATTTCAAATCCGAGCATTTCCGTTATGGAGCTTTCAACCGATGTCGGTGACATAAGCGTCGAAAACGCTCGTACAGACAAGGTCATGCTCAAAACAGACGTCGGTGACCTGAGTTTTTCCGACGCGAAAAGCTTTGTATCTTCGCTTAACGCAACTGCCGATGTCGGTGACATAAATCTTTCGCTTTGCGGAGACCGTGATCAGTACGCGATCAATACCGTCACCGGCACGGGCAAATGCAACGTCGAAAACGGCGGCGACGGCATATACGTCGATGCTTCGACGGGCACGGGCGATATAAACGTCACTTTTTCAAGATAGTCCCCCGTTTTCCTCACTTCAAATAATGATAAAATTCCCGCAGGTGTATATTAACATCATCTGCGGGAATATAATTATCAAAACGGAAGGAAGGACAGCGAAAGGACAGAAATGACAAACCGATTCACCGAAAAAGCGGAGCGAGTCATAGAAAGCTCTTTAATTTACGCCTCCGAAATGGGGCACAACTATATCGGCTCGGAGCATCTTTTGCTTGCACTTGTTTCGGAGCGCGACTGTGCGGCGTCAAAGCTTCTCGAAATCAGAGGCGCAAGCACTTCGGAAACGAAAAATATCATCTGTCGTTTTTCCGGGACGGGCGACAAAACGACGCTCGGAAAAGACAGCATGACTCCCCGACTGAAAAAGATCCTGCAAGCCTCGGCTTACGTATCATCCGGCTGCCGTCATCGTTTCATCGGAACGGAGCATCTTTTGTACGCCTTGATTTCGGAGCGCGGCTGCATCGGAGTGAAGATACTCGAAGCGCTCGGCATCGGCACGGATACGCTTCTTTCGGAGCTTGAGGATTTTTTGTCCGAAAGCGGCGATCTCGGCGAAAACGACGTCGTGCATGACGATTCGGCAAGTCGCATTTATCGCCCAAAGGAAAAACGCAAGGAAAAAAATTCGATTGCGGGAGCGCCTACGATCTCGCAGTACGGCAGAGATTTGTGCGCCCTCGCAAAAGAAGGCAGGCTTGATCCCATAATCGGACGTGACGCCGAAACGGAGCGTCTCATCGCGATACTCTCACGCAGAACAAAAAACAATCCCTGTCTGATCGGGGATCCCGGCGTCGGCAAAACGGCAGTCGTTGAGGGACTTGCCGAACGGATAGTCAGCGGCAACGTACCGGACACATTGTCGGGCAAGCTTATAGTCCTGCTTGACATTCCCTCAATGGTTGCGGGCGCAAAATATCGCGGCGAATTTGAAGAAAGACTGAAAAACGTAATGTCCGAGGCGGCAAGAAATCCTGATATAATTCTGTTCATCGACGAAATGCATACGCTGATCGGAGCAGGCTCGGCTGAGGGCGCAGTAGACGCGGCGAACATACTGAAGCCCGCGCTCGCACGCGGCGAAATTCACGTCATCGGCGCAACGACAGCAGAAGAATACAGACGTCACATCGAACGCGACGCCGCTTTGGAGCGTCGCTTTCAGTCTGTGACGGTCAAAGAACCGACGCCGGAGGACACCGTCGCCATTTTGTACGGTCTGCGTGACAAATACGAAGCACATCACAAGCTTCGCATATCGGATGACGCGGTCAATGCCGCTGTTCGGCTTTCGATTCGCTATATTCCGGACAGATTTCTGCCCGACAAGGCGATAGATCTGCTCGACGAAGCGGCGGCTAATCTGCGTATTGCGTCGCAAGCGCCGAACGACGAAATGCTTAATCTTGACGCCGAGCTGAAAGAGACCTCGACAGAAAAGGAAGCGGCGATCTTGGCTCAGAATTTCGAAGCGGCGGCTGCTCTGCGGGACAAGGAGCGCAAAACGCAAAAAAAGCTTGCGGAAGCGCGCGAAAATCATTACCGCGGTCTTTCGTCAGGCTCGCTGACGCTTTCCGAGGATGACATCGCGGCTGTTTTGACGTCATGGACCGGCATTCCCGTTTCGCGTTTGAAGGAAACGGAAAGTCGGCAGCTCATCGAGCTTGCGGACACGCTGAAAAAAAGAGTTATCGGTCAAGACGAGGCAACGGATGCCGTTGCAAAGGCTGTACGTCGCGGCAGAGTCGGCTTAAAGGACACGAAAAGACCGATCGGCTCGTTTATTTTTTTAGGCCCGACGGGAGTCGGCAAGACCGAGCTGTCGCGCGCGCTTGCGGAGGTCATGTTCGGAAGCGAAAACGCGATGATACGGCTCGATATGTCCGAATACATGGAAAGTCACAGCGCGTCGAAGCTGATCGGCGCACCTCCCGGCTATGTCGGCTACAATGACGGCGGTCAGCTTACGGAAAGACTGCGCCGCAATCCGTACTCCGTTGTGCTTTTCGACGAGATAGAAAAGGCTCATTCCGACGTCATGAATATGCTCCTGCAAATACTCGACGACGGCAGACTTACGGATTCTCTCGGCAGACAGGTCGATTTTTCGAATGCAGTTATAATCATGACATCGAATATAGGTGCCGACGCCATGATACGCGGAACGATTCTCGGCTTCGGATCCGAAAACGACGAGGACGGCGACAAATCGCACCTGCGAGCCGCCGTTTTCGAAAGTTTGAAACGGAGCTTCAAGCCCGAATTTTTGAATCGCGTCGATGAGATCATCATTTTCAACAGGCTCTCGCGCGACAGCATCGAAAAAATCGCGGAAATGACGCTTGAAAAGCTTTCCTCGCGCGCGGCTTCGATCGGTATTTCTCTGCTGTTTGACGTTGATGCTTCGAAATTCATCGCAGATCGGGGATTCGATCGCAATTACGGCGCGCGTCCGATAAAGCGCGCTGTCGTGCGCTTGGTTGAGGATGCTTTCTCCGAAGCCGTGCTGAAAGGCGAATTTTCCGCGGGAGATACTGTTTTTGCGTATGTTTCCGACGAAAAAATCATTTTCGAAAAAAGATAAAGCTCCTGTCCGGGAGCTTTTTTCGTTCGTGTACATTTTAACGATAAAATCCCCTCAAATTCGACTTAATTCGTGAACTTGCCGATTGAATTTTTTTTAACATAGTGTAAAATATCATTAAATAGAGTAATATCGGAGGCTCATGGACATGGAAGCTCTTGAGAAAAAAATAATAAATGAGGGCACCGTTTCGGGCGGAGATGTTTTGCGCGTTGACTGTTTTTTGAATCATCAGGTCGATGTCCGTTTTTTGAATGAGATCGGTAAAGAATTTCACCGTCTTTTCGGCAGCGACGGCGTGACGAAGATCCTCACGATCGAAGCCTCCGGAATCGGAATCGCCTGCATTGCCGCTCAATACTTTGATTGCCCCGTCGTTTTCGCAAAGAAATC
This sequence comes from uncultured Lachnospiraceae bacterium, assembly GCA_964580615.1. Lineage (GTDB taxonomy): Bacteria > Bacillota > Clostridia > Oscillospirales > CAG-272 > DTU064. The sequence goes on from CAZOMK010000026.1 coordinate 13,618, forward strand.
AAAGTCTCTGAATCAATCCGGCGAGCTTTATTCGAAAACAGCTCACTCATATACTCACGGTAACGATAACACAGTCACCGTCTCAAAAAAATATCTTTCATCCGAGGACAAGCTTCTTATAATTGATGATTTTCTCGCAAACGGCTCCGCTCTCAACGCGCTGATAGGCATCGCGGAGGATGCGGGCGCAACAATAGTCGGCGCGGGAATCGTCATCGAAAAAAAATATCAGGGCGGCGGCGACGCTATCCGCGCACGCGGCATCCGAGTTGAATCACTTGCATCAATCGCTTCAATGGACAGCGAAAACGGCATAGTTTTTTGCCGATAATCGCTTTAACTGTCGAGACCTTCTTGTTTATCCGAGCCGAAAACGGCTTTGATATAAATTAATTTTTATTTATGGAGGAAACTCTCAATGTTCAAAAAGATCATTGCTCTTATGCTTGTTTGCATCCTCTCCGCCCTTTCCCTCACCGTTTTCACCGCTTGCTCCGATGACGACGGCGACAACAGCGGCTTCAATACCGATCCCAACGCGCTGGCTGCGTTCGGCTGCGTTTACGGTGTTGCTTCCGATGTTAAGGAAAGCTCCGAAAAAACCGATATAAAGATCGGCTGCATCCTCATCGGTGACTCTACCGAAGGCTACACCGAGGCTCACATCATCGGTATCCAGGCAGCTTGCGAGGCTCTCGGCATCGACCACACAAAAGAAGAAAATGTCATTTGGAAGTACAAGGTTCTCGAATCCATAACAACGTTCGGAACGACGCTCTGAATGCCGAGGAAGAA
>CAZOMK010000027.1:0-14361 GCA_964580615.1 uncultured Lachnospiraceae bacterium
GTCCGGGATGCTTGCGTCCGGCATAGGCACCGTAAAGGCGACGGGAATGAGAAAAACAGCGGAGGCAGTTGCGGAAGCGGCGAAAAAGCACGCAGTTTCCGAGATCGTACTCGGCTTGCCCGTTAACATGAACGGGACGGAGGGCCCGCGTGCCGAAAAAGCGCGCGCTTTCGGCGCGATGCTGGAGGAGCTGACGGGGCTGACCGTTACGCTTTTCGACGAAAGACTCACGACGTCCGCGGCGCATCAGATAATGAATCTGACCGACACTCGCGGCAAAAAAAGAAAGGGCACAGTCGATATGCTGTCGGCGGAGATCATCCTTCAGGACTATCTCGACAGCAAAAAAAGAACCCCTCTTATATAAAAAGAACACCGCACATCAGGCGAAAAAAGCTTGATGTGCGGTCTTTTGTTAATATTTACGGATTAAGTGTAACGATTTCGTCAACCAAGTAATCGTCAGACCAATCGGTATCATCAAAAACAGTAAGCTTGAATTTAATTTCTTCAACAGTCGCAATGTCGTTTTCTTCAAACGTATCATCGAACCACGACATGGAACTGAATGCGCATTTTCCGGCTGTAACCGAAGCTGCATAGAACGGATCAGCCATATAACCGTTTACGGATACCTCGTCGGCGCCGATCATAATATCCTTATCTGTTTTGTTGATTAAGAAAAGATTTACGGAGTAACCCCAAAAGGTATCTTTGTCATATCCTGTTACAATAACGGTGACATATTCATTGTCAACGATTACGTTGTCTGTCGGCTGAGGTTCTCTGACATAGGCAGTAGCCTTACCTTCTCCGTAAGGATAGATGTGAACTGTTTCGCCGGCAACTTCATCGGAAAGCCAGTCATCGCTGTCATAAACCTTGAATGTTATTTCAATATCGGTATAATCGCCTATGCCGTTGGCTTCGAAATCGATGTCGGAAAAATTGATTTCGTTGTTGGACTTCTTTTCCGCCGCAACTTCAGCCGCAAAGAAAGGGGCGCACTGTACGCCGTTTATGGAAGCGCTTTCGGCGGAATACATATAGGTCTTATCCTTGGATTTGTTTTCAAGGTACACTTTGACCGTGAATCCGTACATATTGTCGGGATCAATATCGGTGATTTTTATTGTGCATTCATCGTTGTCAACTACAACAATTTCCGAAAAAGAAAGCTCGTTTTTGTCGTCGTTGCTGTTTTGGTCGTTGCCGGTGCTTTCGCTGTCGCTGTTTTCGGGTGCATTTGTATCGTCGCTTTCCGCAATGTCTGCGCCGCAGGCTGCAAGCATAAAAACAAGAGCCAAAGTAAGAAGTAGTGCTACGGTTTTTTTTATTTTATTTCCCTCCTAAAAATAAAAAAAGTATGTGCAACCGAAGCTGCACACACCGAAAAACGCAACTCCGATTGTCGCCAAACAAATCTTAAACACAAAGGGAGAGTCCTGTTGCCATTCAAGTGGAATTGCTTTTTTACCGCATTTGATTGAATGGCGTGCGAAAAGGGTACAATCCCCCTTTACATTTAAGGCTCGTACTTTATTTGTGTTTATTCGGATTTGTTTGGCAAAAGTATTATACCACTGTTTTGCAGAAAATGAAAGATCTTTTGTAAATTTCGGCTCATGAAATGACAGAAATTCCGATTTGCAAAAAACACCGCCTTTAGGCGGTGTTTTTTGCTTTTTAATCGTTGTTTTCGTAGTACACGTCGATCGCACGTCCGGACCAAGTGCAGTTTGACGCACTCGCGCCGAAGTGATATTTAACGTGAGTGCCGAAGGTCGTGTAAAGCTGATTGTATCCGCTTGAAAACGAGACTGCGGATGCGATCAAAAACGGCTCCGTGGACAAGCATTTCCTGTACAGATTGCTTGTTCCCTCAAACATATAATAGCACTGATCCTCCATCGTAAATTTGTACGACGAAGCGACCTTTCCACCTGTTTCGAAGCTTATCGGTATAGACGCGGCAAGACCGAATGCGCTGAGGCTGAAATCAAGCGAGATCGAAGAAACGTTGGTGATGTTGTCGCTCGTTACCTTGGGAGTCATATCGACGTAATAGTCCATTTCGGGGTATTTGTTTTCGAAAAACACCTTGCCGGCGCAGACAACGATCGCATTTTTGTATTTGTTATTGTATATGCCCTCCGCCTCGGAGGAGGAAATTGCGTTTCCGGGAGTGATATATGCGGATGCGTGCAAGATATATCTGTCGCGATCCTTGAGTTCATTTTCGATGAGAATGCTCGTGTAAACGCTTTTGTACTTGTATACCATAACGGGGTATACGTTTGAGGATACTGTATAATTTGCGATTGCGGAAGCATTACGCACTGTTTCGTCAACGATTCTTGAGCTTGACGCCATCAATGTCGCCGGCACTCTGCTTATTTGCACTCTGCGGTTCAGCTCATCCTTGAGGTAATTGTCGAGCGCGGCTTCGGTTGTATCGGCTTCGACAAATTTTTCGATTACTTCTTCGCTTACGTCGGATTCATATATTACGCTGACATAGGATTTTATTGTTCTGCCGTTTTCTTGGCTTATAATCGCGATGTATACGTTTTCTTTTTCATCTGCGAAAACGACGTCGTCGGTATCGTCATCGTCCTCAACGATTGTTACATTATCAAGAGAAATATCGGAAAACTGATCATTGGAGAGGTATTTTCCGGTTGTTTCGTCATATACGGAGTCAAGCTCGTTTTTCCAAGCGGAGCCTTCCTTTTCAACGGATATTGAGCCGTAAAGTCTTTCGTTGATCGCGTCAACGTCGAGGTTTGAGCCGTACACGACAGTTATGCCGTCAAGAGAAGCTCTTGAACGAAGAAATTCCGATTCGGACATAAACACGGCACTTTCGTATGTTGTGTTGCTTACGTCCATGGAAAGGGTGATTTCTTCCTCGGCTTTGAGGGCGGGAGTTAATGATTCGGTACCGTTTCCTTCAATGTTTGCGGCGAAAACGGTGGAGGGAAGCAGGAGGGAACAGATTAAGAGAAGCGAAAGCAAGATGGTCTTTGGGTGTTTCATGATGACTCTCCTTTGAAAAATATAATATTAGGAATATAATCTCCCTACTGTAATTATATAGAATTATTTTCAAAGTGTCAAGGGGGAATGCGGTATTTACAAATATTTATTACTTAAAATGGATGTCGAGGGGAATGCAACCGAGGCTGAAACAAAAAAGCTCTCCGCCCGGATAAGCGGAGAGCTTTTTATGTAAAAATTACTTTGCAAGAACTTTTTTGAGCTGTACGAAGCGCGGGAGACCGTCTTCCTTAACCATACCTGTTTCGCCCTGAATGAGGGGGAGGCAGTAGTCAATGAAGTCCTTTGTTACGCCGTTGCCTTCAGCGTTGATCCATTCGGTGGGAACCTTCTTTTCTGTGTTCGCAACGAGGGAAAGATCGAAGAGCTTGGGCTCGCAGTGGTAGCCGTTTTCGTCGCGTGTGCATTCGAAGCCGACCATCTTGTCTGTTTCGCCTGCAACAGCGGATTCAACAGCAACCTTACCGGACATAAAGGATTCTGCGATGTCTGTGCCGGAAGCGCAATGAGCAGCGCAACGCTGGAGCAGAGAGAGCTCGATGGGACGAACCTTTACGCCAAGTTCTGCCTTGATAACGTCTGTGAGACGTGCGGCAAGACCGCCGAGCTGTGCGTGACCGAAGCCGTCCGTACCGGAGGTCTTAGCTTCGGAAACGAATGTGCCGTCAGCGTAGTGGATGCCCTCGGAAACAGCAACAAGGCAGTTTTTCTTTTCGCCGTAAACGCGCTTAACGTCTGCGATGAACTGTTCCATGCTGAAGTCAACTTCGGGGAGGTAAATGAGATCGGGACCGTCGCCCTTGATGTTTGCGCAAGCGGCAGCGGCAGTGAGCCAGCCCGCATGACGACCCATGCATTCGATAACGGTAACCATACCGGTGTCATAAACCTTAGAGTCGCGGGAAACTTCCATGAAAGAGGTTGCGATGTACTTTGCAGCGGAAGCGAAGCCAGGGCAATGGTCTGTGCCTGCGAGGTCGTTGTCGATCGTCTTCGGAACGCCCATAACGCGGCACTCATAGCCTACGCGGTTCATGTATTTGGATATCTTATTGCAGGTATCCATGGAGTCGTTACCGCCGTTATAGAAGAAGTAACGAACGTCATATTTTTTGAAGATTTCGAGAATACGCTTGTAATCTGTATCGTCAACATCGGGATCCGCGATCTTGTAGCGGCAGGAGCCGAGAGCGGAGGATGGGGTGTGGAGCATATTTGCAAGCTCTGCGGGATCTTCCTCATCCATGATCATGAGGCGATCATCGAGAACGCCCTTGATTCCGTTGCACGCGCCGTAAACGGTGGTGATGTTGGGATTTTCAAGACCTGTTTTGATAACGCCGTAAGCGGAGCATTTGATAACGGAGGAAGGACCGCCGGACTGACCGATAATAAGTGCGCCTTTAAGTGTGGACATTGTTGTTATCTCCTTAATATTTGATCGTTTTTAGCATATAGCAGACTAATTATATCACAGATTTCCCCGTTCTTCAATCAGAACGGAAAAATTTCACAAGTTTTATCGAATTTAATGCTATTCTATTGCGGTAAATCCGGAACCGAGGACTTCCTTTGCGTCTGTAAGTATCATAAAAGCGTCGGGGTCGATGCTGTTGACGAGCGTTTTGACCGCGAAGATCTGATCGCGCTTGACGACGCAGAGGATGACGTGCTTGTCTTTATGCGAGTACCAGCCGAGGCCGTGGAGGATCGTTACGCCGCGCTTGATTTCGGAAGCGAGACCGTCGGACACCTCCTCGTATTTGTCGGAAATAATGAGCGACATTTTTGCTGTTTTCGATCCGTCGAGGACGTGATCGAGAGCGAACGAATAGGCATACGTTCCGATGACGGAATAGAAGATTCCGGCAAAGTTTTTTGTTATGCAGGCAGATCCGGTAACGATAAAGATATCAATGATAAAAATAAGGTTTCCGGTGGAGAGCTTTTTCATTTTTTTCTTGAGCATGACGGCTGCGAGGTCGGAGCCGCCTGTGTTATAGCCGCGTGAAAGCAGGATTCCGCCGCCTATGCCGAGAACAAGGCTTCCGAGGACAGCGTAAAGCAACGGATCAAGCTCAGGTACGGGTAAGAAAACGAGGATGTCGGATGCAACGGAGGTCGTTATAACGGCGACGATCGTTTTCGAGAGGAACTTGAAGCCGAACATTTTCAGTCCGATCAGGATCAGAGGGCAGTTTACGAAAAACAAAAGCGTACCGACGGGGAGATCTGTCAATATATGAAATGTTGTCGCAACGCCTGTTGCGCCGCCGAGGACGATATCGCCCGGAGTCAAAAACATTGCGATTCCCGCGCCGAAAACAAGGCTTCCGACTATGACATATAAGATTTCGGTTAAAAATTCCCTGTTAAATTTGAGCTTAGAGAGCATATACGTTTCCTTCCTTATCGAACACGGCGTTTAAGCCGCGAAAATAACCATTATAATTTTAATTCCGCAAGGCGAGCTTGTCAACAGTATGCAATAAATAAATTTGCTTTAATATGAGTCCCGCGCCGAAGGCGATTACCGATCCGTCTTTTTGTGCAGCGCTCTGTATTCGCTCGGAAGAATTCCGTGCTTACTGCGGAACAGCTTATAAAAATAGCCGAGGTTATGGTATCCGACCTCGTTTGCAACGGCGCTCACCGAAAGTCCCGTTTCCGTGAGAAGTCGTTCCGCCTCCTCAAGACGTACACCTTGCAAAAATTCGATATATGTCATATCGGAAAATTCCTTGATTATGCGATTGAAATAGTCCGCGTTATAGTGAAATTTTTCGGCAAGCGCGCCGATGCTTATGTCCGCGCAGTGCTTTTTCGTGTAGGCGCAGATGTCAAGATAAAGGCGATGCCTCAGATGCGCTTTTTCGGCGCTTGTAAGGCTGAAGGTGTGCTCATCGGTGAGCAGATGCAGAAAACGTATTACATATCCGCGGATGATGTGTCCGGAGCCGGGACGGTGGCGGTACGCTTCGTTGAGGATGGCAAGGACAGTTTCCGCCGTTTCGGGCGCGTCCGAGGTAGGACGAAAATGAACGAATTGGTAGTTTTCCTTTTTTTGAAGCATGACGGAGCGAAGATACTGCTCCTCGTGGCTTTTTGCTTTGTCAACGTCAACGATTTTTTCGAAAAGATCGGACGAAAGCGAAATATAGACGAGCTTCGTCTCCTCCCTGCACATCACTTCTGCGTGCTTTGTGTTTTGCTCCATCAGGCAAATATCGCCTTTTTCGAATTCGACCGTTTCCCCGTTGATTATAAGACGCAGAGTGCCCTCGGCGACGTATGCGAATTCGATGAAATTATGCGAATGAAACTGTGTTGTTTGAACGCCTGTCATGTCAAAGGCGTACAAAAAATCGCGCTTTTCTTCGACGTAAAAGAAATGCGATCTCATAAGGTCATTGCCTATTACAAAGGCAAGCACGACGATGGGATCTCGGTAATTGCGCGAGCCGTCGGCATTTGTTGTAAGCGCAGACTCGGAGGGAGACGTGTTTTTCACAAGCGAAAGCTGCGAATACGGATGAATTACGTACGGTTCCGTCAGCTTACCGACCTGCTTTGCGATTCGATCGCGCATAAGTACCCCCTTTTTGACGCTTTTGATCTGCGTCGATGTGTTCTGTCAGATACAGTATACCATGTATTTCGTCAAACGTCACGCCTTTGACGAAAAAAATCAAAGTCGGAATAGGTAAGTGCCGAGATGTGCTTACGACGGAATAAGTAATTGATTGATTTTGAAAATAAGACTATGATTTTTATAAAGGCAAGTCTGCTTTGCGCTTGCCGACTTATTTTTGAGGAGATTTTGGTATGAAAAGATTTTTGGCTCTGCTGCTTGTGCTGATAATGCTCAGTGCGGCTGTTATTTCCTGCGCGGATTCTCCGTCAGACAACGCGGACAGCGCAAATCCCGCCGATTCGAGCGGAAGCGACAACGTCACAAAGGATGAAAAGCTTGAAATTCCGGACGAAAAGTTCGAGGGCGAGGAATTTGTCATTCTCGTTAATGAAAATTACAACTGGAACTTTGCCGCTGCCGATTTTGACGAGCCCTCTGACGACGCTCTCGAAAACGCGCTTTATCTGCGTAATCTTGAGGTTGAGGAAATGCTCGGAATTACAATTTCTCAAAGAACGGCGGACACATACGATTCTGTTGCGACTGAATTCAAAACAGCCGTTGAAGCGTCGGATGCCGAGGCGTTTGACGTTGCGTTTATGAATCTGCTTCATTGCGGAACTCAAGTCGGAGCAGGTAACTGCTGGGACCTCGGACAGTTTCAGTATATTGATCTTGAAAAATCATGGTGGGATCAGTCGTCTGTCGAGCAGCTCAGAATAGGCGGCAAGAATTACATGGTCGGCGGCGAGGCGCTTTATTCTGACAAGGAGCTTTTGTGGCTCGTATTTTTCACAAAGGATCTTATAACGAAAAACGGCCTTGAAAATCCGTACGATCTTGTTCGTGAAAACAAATGGACGTGGGACAAGATGAACGAAATGATGTCTAAGGCGGCGTTCGACGAAAACGGAAACGGTGCTTGGGACGAGGGCGATATTTGGGGGCTCTGCACTCACGACTATCATTACGCGGCAATGTGGGTGTCCGCGGAGCAGCGTCTCGTTTCGCTTGACAAGGACGGTATGCCGTACGAAACATGGGGAACGGAGGAATTCGTTACCGTTTACGACAAGATCATCGAGATCATGACTGAGGATTACGTCAAGGGCGACAGCGACACGTTTATCATACAGAAGATGGGCGAGGGCAAAACACTGTTTGCGGGCGAGGTAGTCGGATGGATAGCGGGCTATCGCGACAACGATCATGATTTCGGCTTGCTTCCCATGCCCAAATATTCCGCAGATCAGGATGATTATTATACTCTTGTTTGCCAGCAGGCGGATCTGCTTGTTGTGGGCAACAATCAGCCTGACACATACAAAACGGGCATAATTTTGGAGGCGCTTGCCGCAAAGGGAAAGGAGATCCTCCTCCCGACCTACTACGATAAGCAACTCCAATCAAAATTCTCGCGCGACGAAGAATCCTCCGCGATGCTTGACATCATTTTCAAAAACAGAATTTACGATATCGGTACGATGTTCAATTGGGGCGGAGTTTCGACGGCTCTTATGGTAAATACCGCGAAACCTGCGTCGCTGTATGCGTCAACCAATAAAAAATTCAATAAGGAAATGCAGAATTCTCTTGAAAAGATACTCGGATGACCTTAAAATAAAGTTGTTGACCGTCTAAGACGTAAGGAGGACTATTATGATCGAAAAAAGCGCACGCTTTGAAAAAATATCACTCGGTGTTTGCTATTATCCGGAGCAGTGGGATGAGTCTCTTTGGGAGGACGATCTGAACCGTATGCTCGGCATGGGTATAAAGACAGTTCGCGTTGCGGAATTTGCATGGAACGCGTTTGAACCGCATGACGGCGAATTTACCTTTGATTTGTTTGACCGTTTCCTTGCTTTGGCAGAGAAAACGGGGATGAAGGTGATCTTCGGTACGCCGACGGCAACACCTCCCGCATGGCTTACGCATAAGTATCCGGAGGTGCTGAACGCGGACATAAACGGAGTGCTGTTCCGTCACGGCTCGCGCCGCAATTACAATTATAATTCGCCCGTTTACAGGGAATACTGCGCCCGCATTGTCGAAAAGCTTGCGGAGCATTACGGCGACAGTCCCGTTATCGTCGGCTGGCAGATAGACAACGAGCTGAACGCGGAGGCGAACCGTTTTTATTCCGACGCCGACTCAGTCGCGTTCCGCGAATTCGTTCGCCGGAAATACAGCATGCTTGATGAGCTGAACCGCGCGTGGGGCACTCGCTTCTGGAATCAGACGTATACCGATTGGGAGGAGATATTCGTCCCCCGCAGGACGTCGAACAACGCGGTGAATCCGCATCTGATGCTTGACTATCTGCGTTTTATTTCTGAAAGCGTCATCGGCTTTGTAAAGCTTCAGGCGGACATACTTCGCAAGCATATCAAAAACGGTGCGTATATCACAACAAACGGTATGTTCCCCGACATTGACAATCACAAAATGACGGAAGAACAGCTCGATTTTTATATGTACGATTCGTACCCGAACTTCGCCTACGGAACAGACGGCCGCGGAGAATACAATTACGGCGCATGGTATCCGGATCGCAATTGGAGCCGTGACCTTTCCGTTACGAGATCGATTTCCCCGAATTTCGGCATCATGGAGCAGCAGTCGGGCGCGAACAGCTGGAACATTTGGGGGCTGTCGCCCTCGCCTAAGCCGGGACAGATGACGCTGTGGGCTATGCAAAGCATCGCGCACGGTGCCGATTATGTAAGCTTTTTCAGGTACAGAACGGCTACTGTCGGAACGGAGATCTATTGGCACGGCATTTTGAACTACGATAATCGCGACAACAGAAAAACGGACGAGGTGAAGCATATAGCAAGCCTTGTCGATAAGCTTGCGCCCGTCACAGGTAAGCGTTACCGTGCCGAGTTCGGTGTCATCCGCGACTACGACAACATCTTCGATTCGGAGACTGATCAGTGGCATTCCTCGATCGAATGGGAAAGCTCGGATGGCATCTTCCGTGCCTCGGAGTTGACGCATACGCCGTTTGATTACGTTTATATCAACGAAAACACAGACGTCGAAAAGCTTACCGCGTACCCCGTGCTTTTTTATCCGCACGCGCTTATACTGACGGAAAAAACAGCGGCGCTTCTTGAGGAATACGTCCGTCGCGGTGGGAAGCTTGTGCTTGCGTGCCGTACGGGATACAAGGACGAAAACGGTCACTGCCGTATGATGCCTCTGCCGTGCTGTGCCGCACCTTTGGCGGGGGTTGACATTAAGGATTCGACTGCCGTTGCAAAGGGCGATGCCGTCGTCGATATGATATTTGACGGTAAGCGAGTTACGTCCGGCATTTATAACGATATACTCATTCCCTGCGAGGGAACGGAGGTCATCGGAGTTTACGACGGAGGATATTATAATGGCGAGCCTGCCGTTACGAGCCGCAAACTCGGTGAGGGCGAGGTCGTTTACTTCGGCGGAACGCTCCGCGAGCCTGCCGCAAAAGCGATGCTTGAGCATTTCGGACTCACTGAGCCTTACGCTGACGTGATCGATGTGCCCGAATGCTGTGAGATCGCTGTCAGGGGCGAGTATATGTTCGTCCTCAACTACGCGCACAGCGAAAAAACGCTTCATTTGAAGCGCGAGCTCACAGACGCGTTAACGGCTTCGGTCAGCTTCGGCGAGGTGACAATCCCCGCCTACGGTGTTGCCGTATATAAGTTTTGACAGACAAAAACGAATACGTAAAATAAAAAACGGCTTCTTAGGAAGCCGTTTTTTGATCGAATGATGTTAAGATAATTTTCCCCAAATCAAAATCGTTTGATTGCCGACGGAAATTTCATCGTCTGCATAAAAATCGTCGAGCATCCGAGAAAGCTCGCGAACGAAAGGCGCGTAATTCGGGTCGTCCTCCGTCGGGGCAAACGATGAAGAAAGCGTGCGCTTGATGAAAGTGTCTTTTGTGCAGCGGATCGGATTATCAAACGCCTCGACGCTGTATTTTTCGTCCGAAAAGAAGGAGTCGATCTGCGACATCACCTTGTCGATGCCGTGCGTCAGCGACTTGTATCCGCGGCAAAAGCGCGAGCAAAGCTCGTGCTGTGCCTGTGAAAACGCGTCGATTTTGCGTTTGCTTGCGAGTATGGCGACGATGCCGTCGGGAGTGAGGATCCTTTGGCATTCACGCCTGAAAAGCGCTGTGTCGAACCAATGAAACGCGGAAGCGGCTGTTACGAGCGAGACGGATGCGTCGGGGAGCGGAGTGTGCTCTGCGGATGCGGCAACGGAATGGAAATTCGGGCTTTGCGACAGCGTTTTTTCCGCGACGGCGCGCATTTTGTCGTTCGGCTCGACGCAGTACACCTCGAACCCGCGGCGTATGAATTCACGAGACAGTATTCCCGTACCGGAGCCGATATCGGCGACTTTGTCGCCCGATTTTATCATTTCGGCGAAAATTTTTTCAACGGCGCCGGGCGCGTATGACTGCCTGCCGGACGAATACGCCTCTGTTTTTTTTGTAAAAATATTTTCGTTCTGCATTTTATTTTATTTCGAGTATGTTTCGTACATACGGTCGAGCGCGGAGAGCAACACGTGACGCGGGCAGGCGATGTTTATTCGTTCAAAGCCGACGCCGTTATTGCCGAAAATATAGCCCTCGTCAAGGAAAAGCTCGTGCTCTACGTTCAGCTTTTCAAGCTCCTCCGCCGCAAGACCGAGCGAACGGCAGTCAAGCCATGCGAGATAGGTGCCCTCTCTGCGGTAAAGCTTGAGGGAGGGGAGCTTTTCTGATATGTAATCATGCATTAGCTCAAAGTTTCCGTCGATGACGGTGATCAGCTCGTCGAGCCAAGCCTCTCCGAGCGTGTACGCAAGTCTGCACGACTCATAGCCGAGTGCGGACAAGCCGATGTCAACGCCGCCCGATTTGAGCTTTTCGCGCAGCTCGTCGTTCTTTACGATTACGTTCGAGGTCTGCATTCCCGCAAGATTGAACGTCTTTGACGGAGCGGTGCATATAAGCGAGATGAGGGAGTATTTTTCGTCGAGCGAGCCAACGGAGGTGTGCTTGACGCCGCGACGGATAAGATCCGAGTGGATCTCGTCCGAGATGACGTAAACGCCGTGCTCAAGGCAGATATCGAGCAGTCTTGTCAGCTCCTCCTCTGTCCAAACTCTGCCGACGGGATTGTGCGGATTGCAAAGGATGAACACCTTTACGTCCGGGCGCGACACGATCGAGGAGAACAGGTCGAAGTCGATCTCGTAAGTGTCGCCGCGGTCGATGAGGGGACATTCGACGACGTTAACGGAATTTTTCGTTCCCGCCTGCCAAAACGGGGGATAGGAGGGGGTCATGAAAACGATCGAATCGCCTGCTTTTGTCAGTGCGCCGACTGCATTTGTGAAGGCGGGGACAACGCCGGGCGAGGTGAGGATGTGTTCCTTTTTCGGCTCGAAGCCGTGATGCTTTTTATGCCAAGTTATAACGGCATCGCAGTAAGCTTCCGTCGGTGCCGTATATCCGAGGATGGCGGAATCGAGATATGCTTTCAGCCCTTCGATGATTTCGGGAGCGTTTTTGAACTCCATATCTGCTATTGAGAACGGAACCGTTTCGTTTGCGGTGTCGGGCTTTGCGGAATACATCATGTTCCACTTCACCGCGCCTGTATTTTTTCTTGATACAAGCGTTTCAAAATCATACTTCATAATTTTTTGTATCCTTTGTGTTTTGTTCAAACGCACAAAAACACGACAGTTCCGTTTTGGGGCTCTCGTGTTTTTTGCTTGTTATTTTGAAATATTATGCTTCGCAGTCCATGCAAACGCGCTCGGTGATGAGCGGTCTGATGACGGAAGCGACGGCGAGGTGCTCGGGATGAGCCTTATAGTTGAGAAGCGCCGCTTCATCCTCGAAAACGGCGTCCAGCATAAGGTCACAGGTTGAGGACGGGAGCGGAGCCGTGTAAAGCTTTATTGATACAAGGCCGGGGATCTTCTTCGGAAGAGCCGCAAAGCCATCGCGACAGAAGGCGATCTTTTGAGCGAGATTTTCAACCTCGACGTCGGGGCGCAAGCGCCAAAGAATAATGTGTTTGATCATTTTTTTCTCCGTAGTTGACAGTGATGGTATTGCCGATGGGGTTATCAGACTTCGAGAATAACGGGAAGTATCATCGGACGACGTTTGATTTTTTTGTTGACGAATTTCGAGAGCGCATCCTTGACCTCGCCGCGGATCTCGGAGAGATCCTTGTTGTAGGAATAGACGGCGTGTTCAAGCGCATCGAGCGCGACTTCGCGCATTTCGTCCATAAGCTCCTCGGACTCCTTGACGTAGATGAAGCCGCGAGTGTAAATATCGGGCGGGGTAACGATATCGCGCGCCATCATATCGACAGCGGCGGACACAACGATAAGTCCGTCCTGCGAGAGCAGGATTCTGTCGCGCAGAACGACATTTCCGACGTCGCCTACACCCGTTCCGTCAACGAGCACCTTGCCGGCTTGAACGCTTCCGTTCCAACGCGCGCCGGACGCGTCGATCTCAAGCACGCGACCGAGATCGGGCACGAAAACGTTTTCGGACGGGGTACCCATCAGGATCGAGAGCTTTTTGTGCTCGGTGAGGTGACGGCGTTCGCCGTGGATCGGCATAAAATATTTCGGCTTTGTGAGCGCGTGCATGAATTTAAGATCCTCCTGGCACGCGTGACCGGAAACGTGAATGTGATTTGTCGGGTCACTGTAAACGTCTGCGCCGCAGCGGTACAGCTCGTTGATCGTTTTGCCGACAAGCTTTTCATTGCCCGGAATCGCATGAGCCGAGATGATGACAAGGTCGTTTTCACCGACGGATATGTTCGAATGCTCGCCGAACGCCATGCGCGAAAGCGCCGACATCGGCTCGCCCTGCGAGCCTGTTGTGACTATCGTGACGCGATTGGGCGGATATTTTTTAACATCGCCTATCTCGATGAGCGCGTCATCGGGGAAATCCATATATCCGAGACGGGAAGCCGCGCCGACAACGGTAACCATGCTGCGTCCCGTTACGGCGATCTTTCTGCCGTGACGAATACTGCAATCTATGATCTGCTGTACGCGGTGAACGTTGGATGAGAATGTTGCGACGATGATGCGCTTGTCGCGGTTGACGTTGAAAATGTTGTCAAACGACGCGCCGACCGTTCGCTCCGAGGGGGTATAGCCGGAATGCTCTGCGTTTGTCGAGTCGCACATCAAAAGCACAACTCCCTCGTCTCCTATCTCGGACAGACGTTTAACGTCCATGATTTCGCCGTCGATGGGGGTGAGGTCAAACTTAAAGTCGCCGGAATGAACTATATAGCCGAGCGGCGTCTTTATCGCGAGTGCGCAGGCGTCCGCTATGCTGTGGTTGACGCGTATGAATTCTACCGTCATCGCGCCCGCTTCGATAACATCGCCGGCGGCGACGCAGTTGATGGACGGCTGATAATCGAGCTTGTGCTCGGCGAGCTTGCTTTCGAGGATTCCGAGAGTAAGTCTTGTTCCGTAGACGGGAACGTGAAGTGTGCGGAGGACGTAGGGCAGAGCGCCGATGTGGTCCTCGTGACCGTGAGTTATGAATATGCCGCGGATCTTATCCGCGTTTTTTTCAAGGTACGAAATATCGGGGATCACAAGGTCAACTCCGGGCA
>CAZOMK010000028.1:0-6392 GCA_964580615.1 uncultured Lachnospiraceae bacterium
GGCGATGATGCCAACACTGCATACGAAAAGGCTAAGGGCACTTACGGCAGATTTGCAGACGCCGTTAAGTACATTGACCCTCGTCATGAATAAGATAAGGAGGAAATGAAAAGTGGCACATTTTGAAGGTTACGAAAGACGCGAGGCGAAGATCCTCGGCGTACTTAAAGAATACGGTATTTCCTCTATCGACGAATGTAAGGAAATTTGCGATGCCAAGGGTATCGACCCCTACAAGATCGTTGAAGAGACCCAGCCTATCGCGTTTGAGAATGCTAAATGGGCTTACACAGTAGGCGCAGCTATCGCAATCAAGAAGGGCTGCACAAAGGCGTCCGACGCTGCAGCAGCTATCGGTATCGGACTTCAGTCCTTCTGCATCCCCGGCTCCGTTGCCGAAAACCGTAAAGTTGGTCTCGGTCACGGAAACCTCGGCGCAATGCTCCTCTCCGACGAAACAGAGTGCTTCTGCTTCCTCGCAGGTCACGAATCCTTCGCAGCAGCAGAAGGCGCTATCAAGATCGCCCTTAACGCTAACAAGGTCAGATCCAAGCCCCTCCGCGTTATCCTCAACGGTCTCGGCAAGGACGCTGCAATGATCATCTCCCGTATCAACGGCTTCACATACGTTGAAACAGAGTTCGATCCTTATACCGAAGAAGTTAAGGTCGTTTACGAAAAGGCTTACTCCAACGGTCCCCGTGCGGACGTTAAGTGCTACGGCTCCGATAACGTTCCCGAAGGCGTTGCTATCATGAAGCTCGAAAACGTAGGCGTTTCCATCACAGGTAACTCCACTAACCCGACACGCTTCCAGCACCCCGTTGCAGGTACATATAAGAAGTGGTGCAACGAAAACGGCGTTAAGTACTTCTCCGTTGCTTCCGGCGGCGGTACAGGACGTACACTCCACCCCGATAACATGGCGGCAGGTCCCTCCTCTTACGGTATGACAGATACGATGGGAAGAATGCACTCCGATGCTCAGTTCGCAGGCTCCTCCTCCGTTCCCGCTCACGTTGAGATGATGGGTCTCATCGGCGCAGGTAACAACCCGATGGTCGGCATGACCGTTGCTGTTGCCGTTGCTATCGAAGAAGCAAGCAAATAATTTAATATTATGAGATTTTATGCGAGAGGAAACTTTTCGAGAAAAGTTTCCTCTCGTACTCTCCTTCAAAAGCTTTATAAACATAAAAAACGGTTTCTCATTTGAGAAGCCGTTTTTTTTATTGTGCTGAACTATTTTATTTCTTGTTCTAAATTTGAAAACAGATCGGAATTGAAAAAATCCTGTATTGTAATATCAAGACCGTCGCAGATCTTTTTGATCGTAGATACGGTTGTGCTGTTGTTTCTGCCGCTGATTATGTTGTTAAGTGTCGATTGAGTTATGCCGCATATTGTAGAAAGCTTGTTCACTGTAATTTTCTTTTCCAAGCATAACTCTTTTATTCTCAGCCGTGTGGCATCTCCAATATTCATAACCGGATCTCCTATAAGTTCTTCTAATAATTTTACCTCTTTTGAATCAAAAAACTTAACTCAAAAGAGTTGACATGGCCTGTTTGCGGTGTTATAATCAAATTAAGAGACCGTAGTAAATAAAAAATAATCGAAAGAGGTAAAAGACATGAAGATTTCAAATTTTAGCGAGGATCGTTGCCGATCATTGTTGAGTTTACCGCGCTATTCTGTTATCTATGAAAATGGCAAAAAATATTTTGAAAAAATAGAGCCGGGAAAAGACGATTTGTTTTACAAGGTAGCTACCACGGGATGGGTAATTAAGCGTTGCAAGGATATATGGTATTATGACTCGACCGGGTGGATTCGAGATGAAGAAAGAGCTTTGGATGAATTTTTGGAGCGTGTCGAAAAAGGACGTGAACTGAAAGTAGAGGAAGCGGAAGAACCCCTGCCAATGAAAGAAAAACTTCTCTATTTGGGTATTTTTTTGATTGTCGTTTTGATTGTAGGTGGGTTGTACACTCTCAATAATATTTACGGATGGGGGATTTTTTAATAAGTAATTGCATATTAGTTTTCTTGTTCAAAAGCTTTGCAAAATAAAAAACGGTTTCTCTTTGAGAAGCCGTTTTTTTATTGTATTTGTTTGCGCGCAGCTCTCTTACGTGGTATAATGTTTAATATACACGTGATATACGGAGAATAAAATGAAGCTTAATCTGAATCAAAGCCTAAAAATAAAATATTCAGCCGTTATCCCGCTTGAGGCGTGCAGTATTAAAAAGCCGGAGCTGCTTGCGCGGCACGGAATCACCGCCGACGGCTCGGCGCTTATATTTTTGCTCCCTTATCTGACAAGGGACGCAGAGGACGGAAATCTGTCAGCGTATGCGGCGCCGAGGGACTACCACAAGATATTTTCCGAGATGACGGAGGACATTTTGCGCTGTCTGCGAGAGCAAAGACCGGACGGGATATTCGCCGCGTATGCGGATCACAGCCCGATATCGGAAAAGTCAGCCACCGCAGAAGCGGGGCTCGGCAGGATCGGCTTCAATTCATTGCTCATCAACGATGAATACGCATCGTTTGTCTTTATCGGCGGCATATATTCGTCGATTCCGGTGCGCGATTGGCGTGAGCTTGTCGAGGGGACTGTAGTTTACGCGAGCGCGGACGAGACACCGGGTGCCAAACGATGCGACGGCTGCGGCGCTTGCATCCGTGCGTGTCCGTCGGGTGCGTTGACGGAAAACGGAGTTGACGTCTCGCGCTGTCTTTCCGCGCTTTCGCAGAAAAAACGTCTGACTGACGAAGAAAAAGCGCTTCTTTCGCGCTCTCCATACGTTTGGGGCTGTGATCTTTGTCAGCTTGCCTGTCCCATTTTCGTGAAAGCAAAAAGGACGGGCACCGTATACACACCCATAACGCAATTTCAAGATGAGGTAATAGCAAATATGGACGAAAAAACACTTGAAAAGCTTGTTTCCGAAGGGGAATTCAATGATCGTGCGTATTCATGGAGAGGGCGCGACGTTGTTGCACGCAATCTCGATCTGCACGGCATAAGCGAAAGAGCCTGCGCGATCATCGAAACGGTGCTTGAGGCGGGAAGCGAGCTGACGAAGATAGAATTTGTAACGGACGGAATTCTCGTCAAAGACGGGGATGACAATTTTGCGACAGAGTATGACGTGAAGACACAGCACAGACTTATTAGCGAGCTGTCGAAAATAGTCCCGAACGCGCATTTTCTTGCGGAGGAGGATTCGGGAGACGAGACGGAAAACGCCGTTTCGTCGGGGCTTTTCTTTGTGATCGACCCGATCGACGGAACGACGAACTTCATGCATGACGTGAAGCATTCAGCCGTTTCCGTTGCGCTGATCGAGGACGGAAAAACAGTTTTCGGATGCGTCTATAATCCGTATCTTGACGAATGCTTTTATGCGGAGCGCGGACGCGGCGCTTACATCCGCGTGAACGGGGAGACGAAAAAGCTTCGAGTCTCCGAGCGCGGACTTTCGGACGCGCTTGTCGCGTTCGGAACGACGCCGTATGAAAAAAAGCACGCAAAATCAACGTTTGACCGCGTTTGCAGGCTGTTTTCGCATTGCAGAGACGTCAGACGCGAGGGCTCGGCGGCGCTCGATATGTGCTATGTTGCCGCAGGCAGATACGACGTTTATTTTGAGCTTGCGCTATCGCCGTGGGATTTTGCCGCGTCTGCGTTGATCCTTTCCGAAGCGGGTGGAATTTTGACCGATCTTGACGGTAATGCCATCGACGTGCCGAAGAAAACCTCCGTTCTGGCGACAAACGTTGCCGCGCACGAAAAAGCGGCGGAGATACTTGCCGAATAAACATAAACGATAAAAACGCAGAGAGGAGCACCGAATGAGAGCTGTTTTTGCGCCCGACGTCAAATCGGGATTTTCATATTTGTCGAAGCTTGTTACGGCGTCGGCGGGCGAAAAGCGCCGTTCGTGGGTGCTTGTGCCGGACGGAATGGTACTGACCGCGGAGCGGGAGCTGTCGCAGTCAACGCCGCCGTCGTCGGGGCTTTATTGCGATACGGTAAGTTTTCGCAGGCTTGCAAACAACATTTTCCGTCGTTTCGGCGGACTTCATTATAACTATGCCGACGCTTCCGCGGAAGCGCTTCTGATGTGGCGCGCGATCTCGCTTTGCAGAGATTCGCTCATCGTGTACGGCGATTCCGTGTCTGATCCGTCTGCGGTGCCGACAGTGCAGAGGGCGATAACGGAGCTGAAGCAGAGCATGATCACGCCGGAGGCGTTCATGAAGGCGGCGATAAAGCTGAAATCGTCCGATGAGTGCGAATCTGTCGCCGACAAATGCATTGACATTGCAAATATTTACGCCGCTTACGAGGAGCTTTTAACGGAAAGCTACGACGACAGACTGAAGGACATCTCGTTTGCCGCGCAAAAGCTCGCGGAAAACGACTATTTCGAGGGCGGCGAGCTGTATTTGTTTGCGTTTTCGAGCTTTACGGCACAGCAGTACGAGCTTTTGCGCCGTGCCGCACGTCAAGCCTCCGAAATATACGTTATTTTCACCTGCCCGTGTGAATATGACAGAAAAGCGATCGAATTTGACGGCATACGCGACACCGTCGCGAGACTTCGCACGATCGCGGAGCTTTCGAAAACGGCGTTTGAAACGGAAACGCTCCCCTCCGTCCGCGACGACGTGCCGTATCAGCTTGCGTCCGGACTTTGGGGCAGACTTTCGCCGATCTCGGGGGAGGCTCCGCTTGGGGTCGAGCTTGTTGAATGCGAATCCGAGCGCAGGGAGGCGGAATATGCCGCTGCCGCCGTTGCAAGGGCAGTCCGCGGCGGACTTCGTTACCGCGATATCGCGATAATAACAGGCTCGGTCGATGCGTACGACGGCATACTTGACCGCGCGCTTGACGAATACGGGATCCCGTATCATATGTCGCGTCGTGTGAAGCTTGAAACAATGCCGCAGATAGCGGCGCTTTTGTCTGCGCTCCGCATCGTGACGGGCGGCTGGCGCCGCGAGGATATAATCACCTTTGCGTATGCGGGCTTTGCGGGCATCACCGATGACGCTGCCGATGAGCTTGAAGTGTATATGTCAACGTGGAACATAAGCGGAAAGCGCTTCCGCGATCCCGACGGCGGCGGTTGGGGCATGAATCCCGACGGCTACACAGCCGATTGGACGGAGACGGGGGAGACGCTGCTCACGTCTGTCAACAGATCTCGCAAAACGATCTGCGATCTGCTTTCGCCGCTTACAGACGCATTTAACGATCTGACGTCTGCGGACGAAAAAACAACGGCTGTGCTTGATTTTATGGCTGCGTCAGGTATATCTCAGCCAAAGACGGACGGCACGGACGCCGAGTCTCAGGTCGAGACATTGCTTTCGCGTGCACTTTCCGCCGTATCCGTTACTGCCGAAAAGGGAAAAATGAAAGCCTCGGACTATATGTGCTGTCTGTCGCTCGTGCTCGATACGTTGTCCGCGTCAACTATCCCCGGCAGGATAGACGAGGTCGATGTAAGCGATCCGCTCAGAATGAGGGGAGCAGGCTTCCGATACGTCATTTTGCTCGGCTGTAACGACGGCGTTTTCCCGAAGGACGTAAAAGACGCAGACTTTTTTTCGGATACGGAAAAAACTTTGCTCGAAACGGCTGGTGTGTCCGTCGGTGCGGGCGGGGAAAAGGCTTCAATGGAGCTTTATAATTTCAGCAGATGCGTTTCCTCAACGTGGGAGCGGCTGACTGTTATATATAAAACGCAAAAGGGCGCGACGCTTCCCGACACCGTCGGCAGAATGAAGTCGCTTTATCCTGCGCTGTCGGTGAAAAAGCAGAGCACGGAGGTTGACGTTGATTCCGTTATGTCGATCGGAACGCTTCGCTCGCGCTTTACGCGCGCCTCGTCCGAGGAGCTTGCGATTGCAATGCGTGAGCTTATGGAGGAGGACGAGACGGGCAGACGCATCCTTTCCGCCGTTGACATACCTGTCTCTGCGACGGAGGAGACTGTTTCCGACGAGACGGCAAGCCGCATCTTCGGCGGCGATATAAAGCTTTCGCAGTCACGGCTCGAAAGCTACGTTATGTGCCGATTCGGATTTTACTGTAAATATGTGCTTTCGCTCATCGAAAGCAAACGCGCGGCGCTTACGTATTCCGACATCGGAACGTTCGTACACGCCGTGCTTGAAAGAGTATTTTGCGACGGAAGCTATAAGCTTGCTGACGACGAGCTGAAAGCTGCCGTCGATCGCGTCATCGCGGACTATATTTCCGATGTTATCCCGTCCGAACAGCAGGGGAACGCGCGCTTGATGAGCCTGTTCCGACGACTGCGACGCGGCGTTTTGGAGTTTATGACGGCGTTCCGCGACGAATTTGA
>CAZOMK010000028.1:6402-13801 GCA_964580615.1 uncultured Lachnospiraceae bacterium
GAATTTGAGCAAAGTCTGTTTAAGCCGGTGCTTTTCGAGCTTCCGATCGGACTCGGAGGCGCAGAGACGTCGCTTCCGTCGATGAAGATCCCGCTCGGCGACGGTACCTTTGCCGTTTTGCGAGGCATAGCGGACAGGGTCGATTCATATCGTGACGGAGAGGGAACCTTGTATGTTCGCGTCGTTGATTATAAAACGGGAAAAAAGACGTTCAGCCGATCCGACATTGAGGAGGGCAGAAATCTTCAGCTTCCGCTTTATATGTACACCGTTGTCGATAACGCCGACGGAGAAATGCTGAAAAAGCTCGGCGGAGAGCCGGGCGATACAATAAAACCGGCGGGATTTTTGTACGTCGGGGTCAGACCCTCGGACAGAAACGGCTCGGACGGCGGCGAGGCTGCCGAAAGAAAGCTGGCAAGAAGCGGACTTTTGTTAAATGACGAAGCCGTTTTGCGTGCGATGGATCGGAAGCTTGAGGGCGAATACATTCCGGTGAAAATAAAAAAGGACGGAAGCTACCACGCCGGCGCGGAAAAGTCGATGGCAGACGCGGAGAGCTTTACGGAGCTGTATCGCGAGCTTTGCGGCACGGTGACAAGGATCAGCCGCGATATGAGATCGGGAAATGCGTTCGTTACGTCGGAAAAGCACGGAGACGATTCGCCGTGCGATTATTGCAAAATGAGCGCTGTTTGCAGGGCGTCTGCAAAAAAGAAAAAATGATAAAACGGAGGTCAAGTTATGTCGATAGTTACAAATCCGCGTGAATTTATAGGAAAAACACCGCTGTATGAGCCGAAGCGACTTTCCGGCTCGCTCGGACTCGGCGCACGTGTGCTTGCGAAGCTCGAAATGATGAATCCGGGAGGAAGCGTCAAGGATCGCGCCGCGATGTATATGCTTGACGACGCAAAGGCGCGCGGTCTTGTCTGCGATGGGACTGTCATAATCGAGCCGACGAGCGGAAATACCGGAATCGGGC
The DNA here is from genome assembly GCA_964580615.1 of uncultured Lachnospiraceae bacterium. Taxonomy (GTDB): domain Bacteria; phylum Bacillota; class Clostridia; order Oscillospirales; family CAG-272; genus DTU064. Next base: position 7,388 of record CAZOMK010000028.1, read on the forward strand.
TTGCAGTGCTGTGCGCCGCCGAGGGCAGACGACTGATCTTGACGATGCCGGATACGATGAGCGAGGAGCGCAGACGTATATTTGCCGCTTACGGAGCGGAGCTTGTGCTCACTCCCGGCGCGGACGGCATGAAGGGAGCCGTTGCGGAGGCGGAAAGACTTGCCGATCGGATCGGCAACTGCTTCATTCCGTCTCAGTTTGACAACGAAGCAAACGCAAGGGCGCATTACGAGACGACGGCGGAGGAGATCCTCTCCGACGCAGACGAGATCGACGTTTTCGTTGCGACAGTCGGCACGGGAGGCACGCTCACGGGAACGGCACGCAGACTGCGCGAGGCAAAGCCCGACGTGCATATCGTTGCCGTCGAGCCGGAGGCGTCTCCGCTTCTTTCGGGCGGGACTGCGGGCGCGCATAAGATTCAGGGAATCGGAGCGAATTTCGTCCCGTCCTTGCTTGATCGCGACATTATCGACGAGATCGTAACCGTTTCGAACGAGGACGCATACGAATATTGCCGCAAGCTTGCGCGCGAGGAGGGGCTTCTTGTCGGAATTTCGTCGGGCGCGGCGATGGCGGCGGCGTCGAAGCTTGCGCTTTTGCCGGACTACAAGGGAAAGACGATCGTGACTGTGTTCCCGGATACCGGTATGCGATATCTGTCAACGCCCGATCTGTTTTAGTTAAGGCGAAAATAAGAAAGAGCAAATACGCAAGATAAAAATCTTGTATGTTTGCTCTTTTTTTGATGAAAGTCAATATTCCGATATCGGAAGGGAAGCGTCGTCGTCGCCTTTTTCGATCGAAACAAGCTTGATCTGATACGAATATGTGTCGTTGACGCGGACTGTAACAATCTGCCCCGCCTTTTTGCCGAGTAAAGCCTTACCGACGGGTGACTCCTTTGAGATGCAGTCGTTGAAGATGTCGTTTCGGAGCGTCGTGACGATGCGGATCACGCGAGTTTCATCGTCGTCGGGGTAGTAGATGGTGAGCTTGTCGAACAGACCCGCCTTGTCGTCGTCGGAATCGGCGGAAATGATCACCGCTGTGCGGATCATGTTTTCGAGATAGCGTATTCGACTGTTGTTTCTGTTCATTTCGCGCTTTGCGGAGCGGTATTCGTCGTTTTCGGAAAGATCACCGAGCTCACGCGCCGCCTTGACCTGCTCCTTCAAATGAGGACGGAGTGCGATGCGCTGCTCGATCTCCTCTTTCATTTTTTTAATGTCTATTTCGGTCAGTTCGTCGTGCATTTTTCACCTCAAAGAATATTATTCTGCGGGGACTGTCGCTTCTGTGTCGCCTGTGTCGGGCGCATCAATGTCGGGCGTGGGCTCAGGCTCGACGTCATAGTACGATTTTGTTGCGCGCGCAGGATATTTGGACTTATCGTAGCGGTAATAATATTCGACCTTGTTGGACGTGCAGAATTCGGAGATCTCGGCGTCTGTACGCATAAAGGATTCAAACGAAGCGCCTATCGTGCGCTTGCAGGCGTCGAAATGATACCAACCGTCTCCGATGTCAACGAGCAGCCAATAGTGCGCCGATTCCTTACCGTAAACGAGACGCTCGATCCTCTTTGTCGAAATGCCTGCGATGTTGAAGAATACCTCCGAAACAGTCATCGTCGTGAACGAATCGCCCGTCTTGTTGTTCAATCCGTCGTATGCGGCTTGAACGGGATTGTCGGTATCTGTTGCGGTCTTGCTGATCGAGATGTTTTTGTTGACCCAATCATAGATGGCGCGCGCGACCTCGTAATCCGTCATGATCGAGGAAGTTTTGATCTCAAGCTTAAAGATCGACTTTGCGAGCTTGTTGAGATCTTCCTCGGTGACTGTGGGCGGCTCCGTAACGATGACGCTTGCGCGGACGATGGTGTTGTTTCCGGAGGAGTCGGTCGCGCTGTACGAAATTTCGTACGTGCCGACTTCCTTGAGATTGACTCGCTTTTTGTCAACGCTGATCTTGAGCTTCTCGCCGGAATTGTCCGTTACCGTCACGCCCTCAAGGTAATTTTCGATCTTGCCGCCGACAACGACAGTTATATCCTTTACTCCGGAGATAACGGGGGGAACAGTGTCAACCGAGCAGGTTGCAAACGAGGTGACCTCGGTGGAATTGCCCGCTGCGTCCGTGAGGATGATCACGACGTAGATGTCGTCGGTTGTGTTAAAGTTGTAATCCTCCTTGAACGTGCAGGAGACCTCCGTTGCGTCAACGATATCGGTGACGAACGCGGAAGCTTCGGGAGTGCCCGTCGCGCTTGTGATGTAGACGGTGGTGGGAGTTGCCGTCGGGGGGACGGTGTCCTCGATTATGAGTGTCGATGTCATGAGCATATCATCGACGTAAATGCCGATTTGATGCGTGCCGATCGTCACAGCGGCGGCGGCAACGGCATCGGGATCTGCAAACGCGAACTTGATGTCGGTCTCGCCTGTAACGACGGAGGTGTTGATAAAGTTTTCGATCGTCACATCAGCCGAACCCGCTTCGAGACGAAGCGAATCCTTCAAATATGAGCGGACGGTGTACGTGACCGAATGCTTCATGGAATAATCCTTGCCGTCGGACACAGTTATTGTCGCTTTATGTATGCCGGGAGTTTCCGTGTCAAGCTTTTCGCTTGAGGAAACGCTGAATTCAGTATCCGAAAATGCGGAAACCATTATAAATTCGGAGAGATCAAGGGAATCCCCCGGATTGACGGAGGGCGAGAGAATTTTATATTCGGTTGAAAGATCGACGCCGGCACAGCCCAAAAGCAGGACTGAAAGCAGGATCGTTAAGATCGCAAAAAGCTTTTTCATAGCGCTATCACGCTCCTTATATTAATATCCGTTATCGGAAATCACACAAAAATAACAGCTTATGTCGTTGCATAAGAATAGACATAATAAATTATATCACACAGAGGTGTTGTTGTCGAGTAAAAAGATGAAAATTCACATTTTGCAAAGAAATAAACGCGTATTTTTGATGTGCGCGGGAAAATTATCATTGAAAGTGCGAATTTTATATAGTATAATATACAATCAGATAACTATTGCTTGAAAAAATACTGTGCGGAGGTAAAACCGTGGCAAACAACAGACAAAACAAGATAAACAGCGCAGTCGAGACGGAAATGGCGTCCATCCTGCGTGAAATAAAAGATCCGAGAGTTGCCGATTCGTTCGTTACGATAACGGCGGCGAGAGTAAGCCCCGATCTGAAATATGCTAAGCTTTGGTTCTCGTCACTGACGGGCGATAAAAAGGAAATAAAGCGCGGACTCGTTTCGGCGACAGGCTTTATTCGCAGCCGTCTTGCGGAAAGACTCAATCTGAGAGTGACGCCTGAGCTGACCTTTGAGGAGGATACCTCGATCGAAAACGGCGCTCATATCGCCGAGGTCTTAAAGAAAATCAAGGACGAGAAAAAGTGATGAAGCTTGAAAACACTGCCGCAGAGCCCTGCGGCGTCGTTGTCGTCGATAAGCCCGTCGGGATGACGTCCTTTGACGTCGTCGCTAAGATCAGACGTATATACGGCACGCGCCGCGTCGGTCACACGGGAACGCTTGATCCCGACGCGACGGGAGTGCTCGTTGTGCTTGTCGGACGTGCGGCAAAGGCGACGGAGTATATAACTGTCGGCAAAAAGCAGTATACCGCCGTCATGCGTCTCGGAATCACAACGGATACGGAGGATACATCCGGCAAGATTTTGACGGAATGTGCCGACGTTCCGTCGGAGTCCGAGGTCGTTTTTGCGGCGGAGAGCTTTACGGGCGAATATATGCAGGTTCCGCCGATGTATTCCGCCCTCAAGCGAGACGGCGAAAAGCTCGTCGATCTTGCACGTCGCGGGATAACGGTCGAAAGAGAGGCGCGCCGCGTCGAAATTTATTCGTTGACGGCGCAAAAGCTCACAGATACGGACTACGAGCTTGCTGTTGAATGCTCGCACGGAACATATATCCGCACACTTTGCGCCGATATCGGTCAAAAGCTCGGCTGCGGAGGCTGTATGGCGTCACTGCGACGCGGAGAAACAGGCGGCTTTTCGCTTGCGGACGCGGCAACCCTCGACGAGATCGCGGCGGCGCCGACAGCGCATCTTTTGAAAACTGACGCGCTCTTTTCAGAGCTTCCGTCCGAGAAATTTGTCGGCAAACGACTTGCCGCGGTGAAAAACGGAGTCGCAGTCCCCGTTGGCAACAATCTCGAAAACGGAGCGCGTGTTCGACTTTATGACGGTGACAGCACTTTTTTCGGACTCGGAGAAGTCAAAAACGGTACAGTCAAGTGCGTCAAATTTTTCATGCTTTAGGTAAAAATTATGTTTTACGCACATACATATCGCGGCGTGACTGTGTATAAGTCAACGCTTTTGGATTTCGTTCCGCACGGCTTTTCGACGCGGACGGGTGGCGTTTCGTCAGGAGACGCGCTCGGAAACGCGAACATGGGCTTCGGCAAGGAAAGCGACGCGATCGTGATCGAAAACAGACGCAGATTTGCAGAGGCGTCGGGCTTGCCGATTGCGGGAGAGCGCATTTTCGTGTCGGCGACGGAGCAGATACATTCGGACATCATCTTTCATGTGTCGGCATCGGATGCGTCGGCGGAGCTTCGCGGCGACGGATTTTTTACAAATTCCGTCGGCACCTCTGTCGCTGTCAAAACGGCTGACTGCGTTCCCGTACTGCTCTCAACGCGCGGCGGTGAGGCTGTTGCGGCTGTGCACGCCGGCTGGCGCGGAACAGCGCTCGGTATAGCGGCGCTTGCGGTGGAGGCGCTTTGCTCGCTCGGCTTTTCGCCGTCGGACATTGTTGCGGCGACGGGTCCTGCCGTGCAGTCTGCGGAATATAAGGTCAGCGATGATTTTGACGCGCGTCTTTTTGAGCTTATGTCTGAGAGCAAAGCCGCGCCTGTCGCGAAAAATGCCGAGTCGCTTTCAAAAAAGCGGGTGTTTTTATGTGACGACGGAATGCACTGCGATCTTCCCGCGCTGAATCGGGATATTTTGATCGCATCCGGCGTCTGCGGCGACAGCATTGACGTGTGCGCCATATCGACCTTTGCGAACGACGAGCTTTTTTATTCGCACAGACGCCAGGGAGCGAATCGCGGAGTGATGATCTCCGCCATCGCGCCTTCTGACGCTGTCTGAGCGCGTGTTCACATATAAATCACACAAAATTCGATAAAAATACCCCGTTCACATAAATTATTCAACATATTTCATCGAATCTATGGTATAATATACGCGATACCCTGCAAATCAGGGGCGGGTTATTTGACGAATCAGCAACAAAGATCTTTCAGTCAGGAGACAACCTTATGGGAAAAACCGAAGAAATAAAAGAAAAAGACTCAATTCAGTCGAAAGAAACCGAATATATGATCGAGGTTGAAAACCTTGTCAAGCGTTACGGCGCGAAATATGCCGTTGACGATATAAGCTTTAAGGTCGCAAAGGGCGAAGTTGTAGGCTTCCTCGGACCGAACGGCGCCGGTAAATCAACAACGATCAATATCATAACAGGCTTCCTTTCGTCAACAGCGGGCACTTGTAAGGTCGCGGGAAGCGACGTGCTCGACTATCCCGAAAAAGCGAAGCGAATGATAGGCTATCTGCCCGAACAGCCGCCGCTTTACATTGACATGACTGTTGACGAATACCTCAACTTCGCTTACGATCTGAAAAAATGCGAGTACAATCGTAAAAAGCATCTTGATGAGGTGTGCGATATTACAAAGATCTCGGACGTAAGAGGCAGACTTATCAAGAATCTCTCAAAGGGATACCGCCAGAGAGTCGGCATCGCGCAGGCGTTGGTCGGAAATCCGCCGATCATTATACTTGACGAGCCCACCGTCGGTCTTGACCCTAAGCAGGTGATCGAAGTGCGCTCGCTCATCCGTGCGCTCGGCGCAAATCATACAGTCCTTCTCAGCACGCACATCCTCTCCGAGGTGCAGGCTGTTTGCGACAGGATCGTTATTATCAATAAGGGTAAGATCATCGCGGACGAAAAGCGCGACGAGATCGCGGCGGCAGCCGCAGACGGACGTGCGTTTGTTGCGAAGATCTGCGGGCCTACACGTGAGGTCACGACGCTTCTGCGTTCGCGTCCCGGCGTTAAGCGCGTTGAAAGACGCAGCGAACGCGACGGCGATGCGTATTCCTATGTGATCGAAAGCGAATCAGGCGTAGATATCAGAAAGTCCCTGTTCTTCGCCCTTGCACAGAACAATTGGCCGCTTGTGGGACTTGAGCCTGTCGGCGAGGATCTTGAGGACGTGTTCATCAAGCTCGTTGACAGAGCCGAGATCAAGAAAAATTCGGGAAAAAAGCAGCGTAAGGCGCTTATCCCCGATGAAAATGACAGCGGCGACAAACAGTAAAGGACAAAGA
>CAZOMK010000029.1:0-13660 GCA_964580615.1 uncultured Lachnospiraceae bacterium
AAACGCCTTCGGGATAAACGATCATAATGGGGCCGAGCGCGCAAAGACCGAAGCAGCCCGTCTTTACGACCTTGATCTCCTCGGAAAGTCCCTTTGCAATAAGCTCACGCTCAAGAGCTTCACATACTTGTGCGCTACCGGACGAGGTGCATCCGGTACCTGCACAGATAAGAACATGTGCACGAATCATAAAACCTTATCCTCCGATCATTAACCTAATGTGTATTCTTCCACTGCCTTGCCGCCCTTAATGTGCTCTGCAACAACACGTTTTGCGCGTTCGGGAGTCATGTTTACATAGGTTACCTTTTCGTTGCCTGCCGTATAAACTTCGACAACAGGCTCATACTGACAAATTCCGATACAGCCCATCTGAGACACCGTTACCTCATCAGAGAGCTTCTCGTTTGCCACTTCTTCAACAAAAGCATTCAAAACATCGCGTGCGCCTGCCGCTATTCCGCAGGTTGCCATACCGACAACTATGCGGGTCGAGTGAACACCCTTACGCAGCGCGATCTTGTCCTTCATGCTCTCGCGAATGCGGGCAAGTTCTTCAAGAGATTTCATAGCTTGTTTCCTCCGTAATAATGTATATATTTTTATTACTCATTCGGTTTTGTATTGCTCGGTAAGATAATTTCCGATCATAATCAGGATATCGGGGTCAAATGCCGAAATGTCTCCGAGCCGAGACCTCAGCTCCGCAGTGTCAAGCTTGACCGAGGCTTTGCGATGCTCGGTCGTTATTTCGTGAGTGAACAAAAAGTCGATTCCGTCGTTTCCCGTGATCAGCGCGCGAACGGCAGCGACAATGTCTCCGAGCGAGACAAAATGAATGCTGTCCTTACGAAAAATCGCGCCCGTAACAGTGCCGTGCTCCAGCAAAAACTCACTCCGTGATCTGCTCGTTATGTAAAATTCTCCGCCGGTTTTCTCCGCGGCAAGCTTAAAAAGCGGTACACCGAGCCCTTTTTGACGCGTCCGACGCGTTGTAAAACTCGGATCCGTCACCATTTTCAGCTCATCTGCGGTCATACCGCAGCCGTTATCCGAAACAGTTACGGAAAGCGTTTCTTCCGTTTCTTTCAGCTCGATCTCGATGCGAGTTGCTCCCGCCGCCACTGAATTTTCGGCAATGTCAAGTATATTCAGCGAAAGCTCGTTAAGCTCTCCGACAGGCACGTCCCCGAAGCGGAGCGACGCTTCCTCACTCACCTCGTTTTCGTCTTTATGCCTGCTGATATTTTTCAAGTATTCCCTTTACGTCTGCGGGGGTGAGACGTCCGTAAACATCCTCATTGATCGTCATAACGGGGGCAAGACCGCAACAGCCGAGGCATCTTGTGTCCTGAATCGAGAAAACACCGTCCGGCGTTGTTTCTCCGGGTTGAATACCGAGTATTTCAACAACCTTGTCAAGCACTGCCTGTGCGCCCTTAACGTAGCAAGCGGTACCTGTACATACGCTTATTACGTACTCTCCCTTGGGCTTAAGCGAGAACTGTGCGTAAAATGTTGCAACACCGTACACTTCGGTCATGGGAATTCCGAGCGAATCCGCAATCAGCTCCATTGTTTCAATGGAAAGATAGCCGAAAAGCTCCTGTGCCTTTTGCATGATCGGCATGAGCGGGCCCTTTGTGTCCTTTGTTTCGGCAATGAACGCCTTAAGCTCCTCTGTCTTAGCCTGCAATTCTTTTTCACTAAGTGCCATAATTAATTTATCCTCCGTAAATCTTGGCTTGAATTCAACCACTATGTATAGTAACATAAAAATTCGAAAATAACAACATCATATTTTCGAAAATATCATATTTTTTTCACAATTTCGTTCTCAAACAGTTTTCACTATGTAACAATTCACCAAAAATGCACAAATCGCAAAAAAATCGCTTTACAAAAAAGACCGGCAATGATATACTAAATGGAAATTAGTTTTTTAAGCACAGTATGCAGAGTTGAATAAGGAGTTAAGTAATGTACAAAATCACCGAAAAAGAAGCACTGAACCCAACAGTAACACTCATGAAAATATATGCTCCGAAAATAGCCGCAAAAGCTCAACCCGGACAGTTTATCATCCTTCGAGTTGACGAAAAAGGCGAAAGGATCCCCCTCACCATCGCGGACTATGACAGAACGGCAGGCACCGTAACGATCATCTTCCAGATCGTCGGTACAACGACAATGAAGCTGAACGAAAAAAATGCAGGTGAGTACATCTCCGATTTCGTCGGTCCCCTCGGTAAGCCCACCGAAACGGACGGACTCAAAAAGGTGGCAGTCGTAGGCGGCGGCGTCGGCTGTGCGATCGCGTATCCGATCTGCAAGAAGCTGCATGAGCTCGGCGTGACCGTTCATTCCGTCGTCGGCTTCAGAAACAAGGATCTTGTCATTCTGGAAAACGATTTCCGTTTCGTTTCCGATGAATACAAGCTCATGACGGACGACGGCTCGGCAGGCGAAAAGGGCCTTGTAACAAACGCTCTTGAAGCTCTGATCGAGGCGGGCAACGAATACGACGAGGTCATCGCAATCGGTCCGCTCGTCATGATGAAGTTCGTCTGTCTGCTCACAAAAAAGTACAATATAAAAACAGTCGTAAGCATGAACCCCATAATGATCGACGGCACTGGAATGTGCGGCGGATGTCGTCTTTCCGTCGGCGGACAGACAAAATTCGCCTGCGTAGACGGCCCCGATTTCGACGGTCACCTCGTTGATTTCGACGAGGCAATGTCAAGAGGAACAATGTACCGCGCTCAGGAGACCGAGTCCCGCGAAGCTCACTGTAACCTTTACCGTAAGGAGGCTAACTGAAATGCCCAATATGTCACAAACAAAAAATCCGATGCCCTCTCAGGCGCCGAACGTAAGAAATAAAAATTTCGACGAGGTCGCTCTCGGATATACGGAAGAAACCGCCATCGACGAAGCAAAGCGCTGTCTCAACTGCAAAAACAAGCCCTGCGTTTCCGGATGTCCCGTAAAGGTTCACATCCCCGCCTTCATTGCCAAGGTCGCAGAGGGCGATTTCGACGCGGCATACGATATAATCTCCGAGGCAAGCTCGCTTCCCGCCGTTTGCGGCAGAGTATGTCCGCAGGAGACACAGTGCGAATCAAAATGCGTGCGCGGCGTCAAGGGAGAGCCGGTCGCAATCGGACGTCTTGAACGCTTCGTTGCCGACAGACACAACGCCCTTGCAAAATCCGAGACAGGCTCGCTCCCCGAAAAGAACGGTCACAAGGTTGCCGTCGTCGGTTCCGGCCCCTCCGGCTTGACCTGTGCGGGCGATCTCGCACGCCGCGGCTACGACGTCACCGTTTTTGAAGCGCTTCACACAGCGGGCGGTGTACTCGTTTACGGAATTCCCGAATTCCGTCTGCCGAAAAGTATCGTAAAGCAGGAGATCGACGGTCTTGTCGCGCTCGGCGTAAAGATAGAAACGAATTCCGTCATCGGACGTCTCACCTCAATCGACGAGCTTCTTGAGGACGGCTTCGAGGCAGTCTTTATCGGCACGGGCGCAGGACTCCCCAAATTCATGGGCATTCCCGGTGAAACGGCAAACGGCGTTTGCTCCGCAAACGAATTTTTGACGCGCGTAAACCTCATGAAGGCGTACCTCGACGACACCGACACCCCCGTTCAGCGCGCGAAAAAGGTTGCCGTCATCGGCGGCGGAAACGTTGCGATGGACGCGGCACGCTGTGCGCTTCGTCTCGGCGCCGAGGAAGTTTCGATCATTTACCGCAGAAGCGAGGAGGAGCTTCCCGCACGTCGCGAAGAAGTCGAGCACGCAATGGAGGAGGGAGTCAAATTCCGCTTCCTCACCAATCCCGTTGAGATCATTGCCGACGAAAAGCGCGCTGTCAAAGTGATCAGATGCGTTGAAATGGAGCTCGGCGAGCCCGATGCATCAGGACGCAGACGCCCCGTTACCGTCGAGGGCTCGGAGCACGACATCGAGGTCGATTCCGTCATCATGTCGCTCGGCACCTCCCCGAATCCGCTCATAAAATCAACAACGTCCGGTCTTGAAACGCAAAAGTGGGGCGGTATCATAACGGATGAAAACGGTCTTACGTCGCGCACGGCTGTTTATGCGGGCGGCGACGCTGTTACGGGCGCGGCAACGGTCATCCTCGCGATGGGCGCGGGCAAAACAGCCGCAGCCGCAATCGACGAATACATAAAATCGAAATAAGCTCAAGCAAAGTGCCTGCCTATGGTGGGCACTTTTTTCACAGCCTTGCAAAAAAACGTGATTGGATGTATAATATCGTCGGTAATTAAGCTTGACGGAGGGTGCGTATGTTTTGGGCTCACAAAAAATACAACATTCTTTCGCCGTATCTGCGAAGCAAATACGACGGTATGCGCGTCGGTAAGATTTGCATAGACGGCGACTTCACTTGCCCGAACAGAGACGGCACTTGCGGCGTCGGCGGCTGCATTTTTTGCGGAGAGCGCGGAGCCGGCGAGCACATCGACGGCACGGCTTCGATAGAAGCGCAGGCGCGCGCGTTTTTGGCGTCGCCGTCTGCCGAAAAAGCGGGAGCATACGCGGCATATTTTCAAAATTTCACAAACACATACGCGCCCGTTGATGTACTTCGCGAACGCTATTCCGCGGCGTTGATCGACGACAGGATCAAAATTCTCGCAGTCGGCACGCGTCCGGATTGTATAGATGAGGAGCGCGCAAAGCTGCTCGGTGAATTCAACAAAACTCACGACGTCTGGTGCGAGCTCGGTCTGCAAACCTCAAACGACAAAACAGCAGAGCGCTTCAATCGCGGATATCCGACGTCACGCTTCACGGAAGCTGTGAAGCTGCTTGACGAGCAAGGAATAGAGATAATCGCGCACATAATAATCGGTCTGCCGGGCGAAACCGAAGCCGACGTATACAATACAGTCGATTTCGTAAATTCGCATCCCGTAAAGGGGATAAAGCTCCATTCGCTTTACGTCACAAAGGACACCGAGCTTGCCGAAATGTACAGGCGGGGAAAGTACAAACCGCTCGAAATGGACGAATACATAAGGATCGCCGCAGGTGCGATCTGTCGCGTCCGTCCGGATATAATTTTTCATCGGGTAACGGGGGACGCTCCGCATGAGCTTTTGATCGCACCGATGTGGAATCTCGAAAAAAACAAGGTTGTCACGCTCATAGACAAATACATGAGCGATAACGGTCTTTATCAAGGCTGTTTATACAAAGAATAAAAAAACGGTGCGGCTCGATAAAACGAGCCGCACCGTTTTTAACATTATTCGATGCGATTATTTTCGTATCAGCCGATGCAGTCGGCAGCCGCGTGCTCAACGCTGAGGCAATCGCGGTAACGCTTGATAAATTCGCGGAAGCCCTCAACATCCTCAGACTTCGGAGCGAGCGTTGTACCTGTTTCGCCTGCGAATACCTTGTTTGCAAGGAAGTCCTCAAGCGATTCGCCATCTTCCTTGTTAACGAGGTAGGAGGAAAGAAGCGCCATACCCCAAGGGCCGCCCTCTCCGGCAGTTTTCATAACGGAAACGGGAGAATTGATAGCAGCCGCAAGGTAGCTCTGACCGACTCTTTCTGTCTTGAACAGACCGCCGTGACCGTAGATCATGTCAACCTTAACGTTTTCTCTTTCGAGAAGGATGTCAAGACCGATCTTGAGCGCACCGAGAGTCGAGAAAAGAACAGTACGGGTGAAGTTTGCAAGATTGAAATCGCAATCCGTGGAGCGGAGGAATACGGGACGGCCGGAATCGACGCCCGTTACGTGCTCGCCGGAGATGTAGCCGTAGGACATAAGTCCGCCGCAGTCGGGAGCGCCCTTTTCAGATTCGAAGTAGAACAGATCGTAGATCTTCCAAAGCGGAATATCAACGCCTGCCGCCTTGAACATTTCCGCAAACATTTCGACCCAACCATTAAGATCAGATGTGCAGTTGTTGCAGTGTACCATTGCAACGAGCTTGCCCATGGGAGTTGTTACTATGTCAATTTCGGGATAATAATCGCGGAGTGCGTTTTCGAGAACGATCATTGCAAAGATCGAGGTTCCCGCGGAAACGTTACCGGTACGCTCGCAAACGCTGTTTGTCGCAACCATACCTGTTCCGGCGTCGCCTTCCGGAGGTGCAAACGGGATGCCTGCCTCAAGATTGCCTGTCGGGTCGAGAAGCTTTGCGCCCTCTGCTGTCAGCTTGCCTGCGTATTCACCTGCAAGAACAGCCTTCGGCAGGATCTCCTCAAGCTTCCAAGGATAGTTTTTATGTGCGATAAGCTCCTCGAATTTTTCGATGAGCCCCTTATCGTAATCATGCGTGTTGAGGTCTATCGGGAAAACGCCAGATGCGTCGCCGATACCGAGCACGAATTCGCCCGTCAGCTTCCAATGTATGTAGCCAGCAAGCGTCGTGATGTATTTGATTGAAGGAACATGGCTTTCGCTGTTGAGAATAGCCTGATAAAGATGCGCGATGCTCCATCTTTGCGGGATGTTGAACTTGAACTCACGTGAAAGGACACCTGCCGCCTCGCCCGTGATCGTATTTCTCCATGTACGGAACGGAACAAGCAGCTCTCCGTTTTCGTCAAATACGAGATAGCCGTGCATCATAGCGGAAAATCCGATCGCACCTACCTTTTTGAGCGTTACGTCATACTTTTCCTTTACGGCAGCCGCAAGCTTTGCAAAGCTGTCGCGCACGCCGTCCCAAATAGCGTCGAGACTGTACGTCCAAACTCCGTTTTCAAGCTTGTTTTCCCAATCGTGAGCGCCCGAAACAATGGGGGCAAAATCGCGTCCGATAAGAACGGACTTAATTCTCGTGGAGCCGAGTTCAATACCGATAACTGTTTCGCCGTTGATTATGGCTTCCCTGATTTCGTTGTATTCCACCTTTATATCCTCCGATAGAATTTTTTATTTGTTATTATAATACAACATTTCCGCGCAAAGCGCAAGACATAAGGGATATTTTTTACGTTCGTTTTGTCACGATATCCCTGTCCACACACACAGTATATCACGCATTTTGTCAATAAGCAACAAATTTTTTCATTCAATTCTTTATTATATTGAGAAGAAATATTCTGCCGTCGTTAATTGACTTAAAGTGACATTTGCGTTATAATGGTGTGTATTGAATTGATCAAATTGAGGACAAAATATTTATGACGGAACTCCGCCGAGATAATATAATATCAACAGAAAAAAACGAAGCCATGAAAAAGGCTTTGGCAGAGGTTCGTTCGATCATGAACGGAAGATCTCCGAAGGCGCATATAATGACCTTCGGCTGCCAGCAAAACACAGCGGACAGTGAGCGTCTTGCAGGACTTGCCTCCGCTATGGGATACACAGTAACCGATTCACCCGACTGCGCCGATCTCGTGCTTGTCAACACCTGCGCCGTTCGCGAGCACGCCGAAAAGAAAGCGCTTTCAATAATCGGTCAGCTCAAGCACAAAAAAGCCGAAAATCCCGAAATGATAATCGGAATCGGCGGATGCATGGTGTCCCAGCAGCATCGTGCCGACGCGCTCAAGCGAAGCTATCCGTACGTTGACTTTTCATTTTGCACAACGGAGCTTTATCGCGTGCCGGAGCTTGTTCTTTCCCGTCTTTCGGGCAGAAAACGTTACTTCCCCGCCGACGTTCATGAGGCGTTGGCAAATACGGATTTTTCGGAGGACGTTCCCGTGCTCCGCGCTTCAAGCTCGCGTGCTTGGGTCAGCATCATGTACGGCTGCAACAATTTCTGCTCGTACTGCATCGTTCCCTACGTCCGCGGACGCGAGCGTTCGCGCTTGCCCGAAGCGATAATAAAAGAAGTTGCGGAGCTTGTCAACGACGGCTGTCTCGACATCACTCTGCTCGGTCAAAATGTAAACTCCTACGGTCACGATCTCTATTGCGGAATCAATTTCGCACAGCTTCTCAAGGCTCTCTCCGAAATTCCCGGCGATTTCAGGCTCAGATTTATGACGAGCCATCCGAAGGACGCAACAACAGAGCTGATCGACGTGATCGCGGCAAATCCGAAGATCGCGCGTCACTTTCATTTGCCGATGCAGTCCGGCTCGGACGAGATCCTGCGCCGCATGAACAGACGTTACAATACCGAAAAATACGCCGAAACAGTTCGATATATGCGCGAAAAGATCCCCGATATCGTCCTGACAAGCGATATAATCGTCGGATTTCCCGGCGAAACAGAGGAGGATTTCGAAAAAACGCTCGAAATGCTCCGAAAGATCCGCTTTGACATGATCTACGCGTTCATTTATTCGCCGCGAAGCGGAACTCCCGCCGCACGCTCTGAGGAGCAGATACCGGAAGAAACAAAAAAGGCGCGTTTTGCCCGTCTTGTCGAGCTTCAAAATGAAATTTCGGAAGAAAAGAATGCGCTTGAGCTCGGAAAAACGCTTCGCGTCCTCTCGGACGACGGAGAAAACGTTACAACAGGCAGAACGGACGGAAATAAGCTCGTTCGTTTCTCGTCTCCCGCAGACGGCGGAAAATTCTGCTTGGTAAAAATAACCGACACCGACACCTTCGGACTTTCCGGCACACCGATCAAGCTTTGATTTTATTAAATTATTCACATTATCCCAAGGAGAACAGAAAAATGGAAGACAGACTTACAGACGTAATCGTTGAGATGGCACATCATCTCGGAGAAACAATCAAGACAGACCGCCGTTATGTTCGATATGAAGCGGCAGACAAGGCGTTCCGCGAGACCCCCGAGCTTAACCGTCTCATCACCGAATACACCGCACAGCAAACAGCGCTTTCAAAGGTTTATTCAACTCCCGACGTTGACAAGGAGCTCATCGATGCGATCGAGGGCAGAGTCAACACTCTTTATTTCCAGATCACGGAAAACGAAGCCTTCAAGGAATTCACAGACGCAAAGGACGATATGGATCAGCTTCTCAAGGATGTCAACGATGAGATCCTCTTTGCGATAACGGGCGAACGTCCCTCCGCATCCTGCGGCGGAGACTGCTCTCACTGCTCCTCCGGTTGCAGTCACAACCACGAGGACGAGCATATTTACGACTGACATCAAGGACATAAATACACCGCACCAGCGACTGAACGGAGATAAAAATTATGGCAACGGCAATGATGGAACAATATCTTGAAATAAAGCGCCGTCATCCCGATCATATCCTGTTTTACCGTCTCGGAGATTTCTACGAGATGTTTTACGATGATGCAAAGCTTGCGTCGCGCGAGCTTGAGCTTACGTTGACGGGACGTGACTGCGGAGAGGCTGAACGCGCGCCTATGTGCGGCGTTCCCTTCCATTCCGCCGAGCCGTACATAGACAAGCTCATCGCAAAGGGCTACAAGGTCGCCATCTGCGAGCAGATCGGTGAGCCCGGCGCCACAAAGGGTCCGATGGAACGAAAGATCGTCCGTGTTATCACTCCGGGTACCGTTGTTGATTCGGGACTGATCGACGAAAAGCAATATAACTATCTTTCCACCGTCTTTTATAATAAGGTAAACGGTATGGTTGCAGTTGCTTTCTGCGACATCACCTCAGCCGTCATGCACGCGACTGTATTTGAGCTTGAGGATGAGGCAAGGCTTGTAAACGAGCTTTCCTCATATTCTCCGAGTGAGATAATCACAAACGCCGACGAAGCGTTGCTTCCGCGCACATTTACGTTCGTAGAAGAACGCCTCGGCGCGATCGTAACGAAAAACGACACCGCTCGCTTTGAGCTTGAGCCTTGTCGCAGACGTTGCGCCGATCATTTCGGGAGTCAAAAGCTCGAAGCGGCATCCGATTCGGACGAGGTCGTCCGCGCCGCGGGAGCGCTTCTTTCCTACGTTGCGGAAACGCAGCTCTCCGACATATCTTATATCAAAGAGCTTAATCTTTACGACGGCGGTCATTATCTCGAAATAGATTCAAACACAAGACGTAATCTCGAAATTACCGAAACAATGCGCTCCAAGGAGAAGCGCGGTTCCCTGCTTTGGGTGCTTGACCGCACATCTTCTTCGCTCGGCGCTCGTCTCTTGCGCGCTTGGGTCGAGCATCCGCTCGTCAATACTGCGAAGATCGCACGCCGTCAGGACGCCGTCGAGGAGCTTGCCGACAATTTCATGCTCAGAGAAGAATGTATGCGACTGCTCTCGTCTGTGCTCGACCTTGAACGTCTTATCACAAAGGTCGGCCTCGGAACGGCAAACGCACGTGACCTTCGCGCGATACTGACGACCGTTTCCGTTGTCCCGGAGCTGAAATCACTGCTTGAAGGCTCAAAAAGCGAGGAGCTTTCTGAAATATGCTCCGAGCTTGACGAGCTTTCCGATATTACCTCTCTCATACAAGCGTCAATTTCGGACGATCCCCCATTCTCGCTCCGAGAGGGCGGTCTTATCGCCGCCGGTTACAGCGAGGATGTTGACTATCTCCGCCGCGTCATGAGCGACGGTAAGGGATGGATATCCGAGATTGAGGAGCAGGAGCGAGAAGCAACCGGCATCCGAACCTTGAAGATCGGATACAACAAGGTTTTCGGTTACTACATAGAGGTTTCAAAGTCATTTATAAATCAAGTTCCCGAAAGATATATGCGAAAGCAGACTCTTGCCAACGGCGAGCGCTATATCACGGACGAGCTTAAGGACAAGGAAGCCACTATCCTCGGCGCGGCGGACAAGATCCGCTCGCTCGAATACGAGATCTTTTGCAGCATAAGAACAGAAGTCGGCAAAGCAACATCACGTATACGCAAGGTTGCGACGCTTCTCGCGAGAACGGACGTTTACTGCTCCCTTGCCGATGTCGCCAAACGCAACAATTACGTCCGTCCAGAAGTTGATTACTCCGACGTGATCGACATAAAGGACGGCAGACATCCGACAGTCGAGCAGTTTGTCCGCGACAAATATTTCGTCCCGAACGACACACTGCTTGATACGGAATACAACCGTCTCGCCATTATAACGGGTCCGAATATGGCAGGTAAATCGACCTATATGCGTCAGGTCGCAATAATCGTGCTGATGGCGCAGATGGGATCCTTCGTGCCCGCACGCGAAGCGCGCATCGGAGTTGTCGATAAGCTTTTCACAAGAGTCGGCGCATCGGACGATCTTGCGTCCGGTCAAAGCACGTTCATGCTCGAAATGGCTGAGGTGTCATATATTCTCGGCAACGCCACAAAGCGCAGTTTGATCATTTACGACGAGATCGGACGCGGCACAAGCACCTACGACGGTCTTTCGATCGCACGTGCCGTCGCTGAATATACGCACGGCAAAAAGATCGGCGCAAAAACGATGTTCGCAACTCATTATCATGAGCTGACAGTGCTTGAGGATGAGCTTGAGGGCGCCGTCAATTACAACATCGCCGCGAAAAAGCGCGGCGGAGACATAACCTTCCTTCGCAAGATCGTTCGCGGAGGAACGGATGACAGCTACGGTATCGAGGTTGCAAAGCTTGCGGGACTTCCGAACGAGGTCTTGAAGCGCGCTAAAGATATTTTGAGCGAGATCGAGTCGAAAAAGCCGCTTGACGATCGCACCGACGCATCTCTCGACTTTTCATCGACAATACCGCTTATGTCATCGTCCGAGCACGATGTTGCCGAGGCTCTGCGTAACGCAGATCTCAACACAATGACCCCGATAGAGGCAATGAACCTTATATTTGAGCTGAAAAGACAGCTCTGAACTGCAATAATTCCAAAAGGAGAGCTTCGCGATGTCCGATTCAAACGCAAAAAAGAAAATACAAGTGCTTGACTTTGACGTCGCGAATCTCATCGCCGCCGGAGAGGTCGTCGATCGTCCCGCCTCCGTCATCAAGGAGCTGCTTGAAAACGCGATCGATGCCGGAGCAACAGTCATAACAACAGAGATACAGCACGGCGGCGTAACATATATGCGCGTGACCGATAACGGCTGCGGCATCGACTTCGAGGATCTTCCGACCGCGATCCTGCGTCATGCAACGAGCAAGATACGCTCCGCGTCGGATCTCGACGGTATCATGACCCTCGGCTTCCGCGGCGAAGCGCTCGCCGCTATCGCGTCCGTATCGAAAATGCGTATAATCAGCCGACCTCGCGACGCCGAGCTCGGCGGTATCCTCGCCGCAGAAGGCGGAGAGATCGTTGAATATTCCGAAACGGGCTGCTCCGTCGGCACAAACGTTATAATCGAGGAGCTTTTTGAAAATGTACCTGCAAGACGTAAGTTTTTGAAGAAGGATTCCTCCGAAACGGCGGCAGTGTGCACAGTAGTCGAGCGAGTTGCGCTCTCGCACCCCGACATTTCCTTCCGTTTGATCACGGACGGTGTAATGCGTCTGCGTACAGAGGGCAACGGCGACCTAAAGGGCGCGATATATTCCGTCCTCGGACGTCAGTTTTGCACACGAACGATCCCGATCGAAGCAAAAAATTTCGGCGTGACCGTAAGCGGCTACATCGGTATGCCCGACACGGCACGTGCAAACAGAAACGGTCAGATCTTCTTCATCAACGGCAGATACATCCGCAGTAAAACGGCGCAAGCCGCCGTCGAGCAGGCGTTTAACACCTTTACCCCTCCCGACAGATTTCCAAGCTGCGTCATTTCCATTGAGATCGCACCCGAAACAGTCGATGTAAACGTTCATCCCGCAAAGCTTGAGGTTAAATTCTCAAACGAAAAGCTGATTTTCGAGTCGATATATTATGCGGTGCGTCCCGTGCTTGAGCGCGAGCTGACAAGAGCCGAGATCACACTGAACGAAAAAAAGGAATCCCCCGCCGTTACCGAATATCAGCGCCGAGCCGAAAAAACAGTTAACGCGTTCGTTCCCGTAAGAGACGGCTCGCCCGCACCGAAAACGGTGCCGATCAACCTGACATATCAAACGTCCGATATGTCAGCGGCAGAAAAGCCCGTCCTCGGCGGAGTCAAGCCAAAAGAATACAGCTATGCATACGAGCTTCGCAGAACGGAAACCGACACCGCAGTGCAGCATCCGCAGTCTCCCCAGCGCGATACGCCTGCGATAAAAACGGATAATTCCGATGTCACAAAAACGGAGGAATTGTCAGTTAAGCTTCCGAAAGAAGCGGAAGCTCCGCTTGCAGTCCCCGACTATCGCATCATAGGCGAAGCCTTCAACTGCTATGTCATAGTCGAGCTTGACGACAAGCTGATCTTGATAGATAAGCACGCCGCACATGAGCGTATCCTATACGAGCGTCTGCGC
This sequence comes from uncultured Lachnospiraceae bacterium, assembly GCA_964580615.1. Lineage (GTDB taxonomy): Bacteria > Bacillota > Clostridia > Oscillospirales > CAG-272 > DTU064. The sequence goes on from CAZOMK010000029.1 coordinate 13,255, forward strand.
CGAAATATGCGCGAGCAGTCGGCACGCGCCGAATCTCAAATGCTGATGGTTCCCGTCAGCGTGAAGCTTACGTCGGATGAAGCCGCCGTTATCTCCGAATATTCGGAGGATATTCGCTCTGCCGGCTTTGATTTCGAGCAAAACGGAACGGAAATATCTGTTACCGCGCTGCCGCATAATTTCACGGCGGATTCCGTCGCGGAGATCTTTCAGGTCTTTGCGGACGGACTCAGAACATCCGTCGGTGAAGCGCGCGACATGATATTCGAGCGCACGCTTTATACCTGCGCCTGCAAAGCGGCGATCAAGGGCGGCAGGATCTACGGTCAGGAGCATATAAAATGGCTCTGCGACGAGCTTTTCCGTCTGCCGAATATAAAATACTGTCCGCACGGACGGCCTGTTG
>CAZOMK010000030.1:0-13579 GCA_964580615.1 uncultured Lachnospiraceae bacterium
GTCCATGCCCTCGACGGTGGATATTCTGTGTGCGATGAGGATCGTTGTCTTGTTTGCACGCGACGATTTGAGGTTTCCGAGAATGACCTCCTCCGTCTTTGTGTCAACGGCGGAGACGCTGTCGTCGAGGATCAGGATCGGAGCATCCGCGAGAAGCGCACGTGCGATTGAGATACGCTGCTTTTGACCGCCGGAAACGGTAACGCCGCGCTCGCCGAGGACTGTCTTATATCCGAGCGACAGACCGCGGATGTTTTCGTCAACGTCTGCGAGGACGGCGGCATTGACGACTGAATCGACAGTTTCGGGGGTGACCTTTTCGCTGTCGAGCGAGAACGCAATGTTGTTTTCGATAGTGTCGCTGTAAAGGAAGTTGTCCTGCGGGACGTAAGCGGCGGCGGCACGTACCGATTTGATCGAAACATCGTTTACGTCCTTGCCGTCGATGAAAAGCGTACTGTCGGGGACGTTATATGTGCGAAGAATGAGATCTACAAGGGTCGTTTTTCCGCAGCCGGTGGCGCCGACGATACCGACGTGCTCGCCCGCCTCGATCTTAAAGCTGATGCTTTCGAGCGCATCGTATTCCGCGTCGGGGTAACGGAAGGTGAGATCCTTGAATTCAATCTCGCCGCGGACGTTTTCGAGCGCCGTTACGCCGTCCTTGTCCTTGACGGTGATCTCGGCGTCGATCAGCTCGCTGATTCTGTGAAGCGAAGCTTTTCCGCGCGACGCCATTTCGATGAGCTGAGAGATCGCCATCGCGGGCCATACGATTGCGGAAAAATAGCCGATAAACTCGAACATATCTCCTGCGTTAAAAACGCCTGTGTAAACGAGATAGCCGCCGTATCCGAGGATAACGCAAATTACCGATTCGACAAAAAGCGTTACGAGAATGTTCAAAAGCGTCGAGGTTTTGACGAAATCGACGTTGGCATCCTCATTTTCGCGGTTGAGCTTGCGGAACGCCATAAGCTCCTTTGTTTCTTTGACAAAAGCCTTTATGACGGCGATTCCGGAGAAGCTTTCCTGCGCGAAATCGGAAAGAGACGAGAACGCCTCCTGACGCTTTTCCCATTTTTTCGTGATCGTTGCGCCGACGACGAAGCCGACGATGAGCAGAATTATAACGGGAATGAGCGAAAGCAAGGTCAATACGGTGTTCATGCGCCACATTTTGACGAGAGAAAGTCCGCCGAGGAAGGCGGCGTCAAAGAACATAAGGACGCCGGAGCCGAAGCAGTCCTGGACTGTTTCGAGGTCGTTTATGAACAGTGACATAAGGTTTCCGACCTTGTTTTGCTGGTAATACTCCTGAGAAAGCTCCTTTGCATGGTCGAACATTTTACCGCGGATATCCGTCTCGACGAGGATGGCAGAGCCGAAAAAGCAGATTCGCCAAAGGAATCTGCCGACTACCATCGCAAGGATGATCGTTATCATCGGACGACAGACGGAATCAAGGAGGAAATCAAGGTCAAACGGGACAGTTTGACCGTTGTACTCCACAAAGCCGTCGTTCATTCCGTTTACGATGAGGTTGTATATTTCCGGAACCTCAAGCTGGAACCAATCAACGGCTATCAACGCGGCAAGCCCGATAAGCAGAATATAGGAATACTTCAGATAATACTTGTTGATGTGTTTTCCGAATATCATAGCTTGTCCTTTCTTTATGTACGCATTAAATATGCGGATATCCTTAATAGATTACTATATTTTTCGAGAAAAGACAAGGCAATTTCAAAAATAATTTCAAAAGTAAAAAGTTTTTACACTTCGCGAATGTTTGTGAACGAATTTTATTTTTTATCATCTGGGCAAGCGAGAAAAAAAGAAAACGCCCTGCCGAACGGCAGAGCGTTTTTTCGGTTAAGCAAGCTCCTTTTCGAGCGCCTTGCGCTTTTCGAATACGATGAAAAAGAACACGAATTGGATGACGAAAGTAAGCACCCATGAAATGATGTACGATAAAAACAGGCATTGCGGCGTATGGAAGCGCGGCTGTGCGAAAATTGTGTATATCCACACGATTCGCATTCCGCAGACGCCGAGCACGGAGATGAGCATCGGGCCTACGGACTCTCCGAGACCGCGAAGCGCTCCCGTTGTAACGTCCATGAGTCCGCAGAGGAAATAGGGCAGACAGATGTAGGAAAGACGGATCATTCCGTATTCGATCGCTTCTTCCGAGTCCGTTATGTATATTCCGAGCAGTGTTTCTCCGAAGCTGTACGCCGTAACTCCTGTCACGATGCCGACGACGGTGACGCAGATCAGGCAGTAGATGAGAGTTTTTTTGACGCGATCGAGCTTGTGAGCGCCCGAATTCTGACCGGTGAAGTTAACGGCAGTCTGGTGGAAGGCGTTCAGGCAGACGTAGACGAAGCCCTCGATGTTACTTGCGGCGGCGCTTCCCGACATGAAAATATCTCCGAACGAGTTGACGGATGATTGGATTATTACGTTTGAGATCGAGAAAAGTGAGCTTTGGATGCCTGCGGGCAAGCCGAGACGAGCGATCTTTATAAACGGCTGCTTGTAAAAGCGCATTTCGCGGAGATTCAGACGGCAGGCGTCATTTCGTCTCATCAGCGCGATTATGACGAGAACGGCGGACACGCCCTGCGAGATCGTCGTTGCGAGCGCAACACCCGCGACGTCCATTTCAAGCTTGAGGACAAAGAAAAGATTGAGGGCGACGTTGATCACGCCTGCGATGAACAGGAAAATGAGCGGGCTTTTTGTGTCTCCCGCCGCGCGCAGGATCGACGCGCAGAAGTTATATACCATTATAAAAATGATGCCGGCGAAATAGATCCGCATATATACTGTCGAAAGCGGGAGCACTGTGTCGGGCGTTCCCATCAGCGTGAGCATATATCGCGAGCCGAGCACGCCGACGACGGTGAGTATGACGCCGCTTACAAGCGCTGTCGGAATGGCGGTATGGACTGTATGATGAACGTTTTCGTCCTCATGCGCGCCGAGCGCGTGAGCAACGGTGACACCGGCACCTATGGAAAGTCCCATAAATAAATTTACGATGAGATTTGTGAGCGCACCGGTAGCGCCGACAGCGGCAACGGAAAGCTTTCCGTCCGCACCGAACCGACCGACGACAACAAGGTCTGCGGCATTAAATAAAAGCTGAAGAAGGCTCGTCAGGATTATCGGGATCGTGTAAGTGATGATATTTTTCAGAAGCGGGCCTTCTGTCATTGAGCGATTTTTCAAATCGTAGGATCTCCTTTCGGGTTGTTCATACGATATTATAATACTTTTTTCGTAAAGTACAAGGGCTGATCCGCTTTTTTTGCGGAATTTTCACGGAGGGAGTCGATGCGGCTTTTGAAAAAATAGCGTTAAGCTCTTTATTTTTTGCTCCGAATGAGTTACAATATACTCAGACGGTGAAGTGCCGTCAAAACAGTTGAAAATCAAAGCCGCACGGCAAAGAAAGGAAAATGTTTATGAATAAGTTCATGCTTAACGAGACCTCATATCACGGCGCAGGCGCAATTGCCGCAGTACCCGCCGAAATTAAAAGTAGAGGCTTCAAAAAAGCCTTTGTTGCGTCCGACCCCGATCTTATCAGATTCGGTGTGTCCGCAAAGGTGACCAACCTTCTTGATGCCGAGGGCATAGAATACACCGTTTATTCTGACATCAAGGCTAACCCGACAATTGAAAACGTTCAAAACGGCGTTGCTGCCTTCAAAGCATCCGGTGCAGACTGCATCGTAGCCATCGGCGGAGGCTCGTCTATGGATACCGCAAAGGCTGTCGGAATCATCATTGCAAACCCCGAATTCGAGGACGTTCGCTCGCTTGAGGGCGTCGCTCCGACGAAGAATCCCTGCGTTCCGATCATAGCAGTTCCGACAACGGCGGGAACAGCCGCAGAGGTAACGATCAACTACGTTATAACGGACGTTGAGAAGAAGCGCAAATTCGTCTGCGTTGACGCGCACGACATCCCCGTTGTTGCTGTCGTTGACCCCGATATGATGTCAACTATGCCTGCGGGACTTACAGCCGCAACCGGCATGGACGCTCTGACTCACGCGATTGAGGGCTACATCACCAAGGGCGCATGGGAGCTTTCCGATATGTTCCACCTCAAGGCTATCGAGATCATCTCTCGCTCGCTCCGTGCCGCTGTAAAGGGTGAGGCTGACGGACGAGAGGGCATGGCACTCGGCCAGTACGTTGCGGGAATGGGATTCTCGAACGTAGGGCTCGGAGTTGACCATTCCATGGCACATACGCTTTCCGCATATTACGATATGCCGCACGGCAAGGCGTGCGCTGTCCTGCTTCCTACCGTTATGGAGTATAACGCTCCGGCTACCGGCGAAAAATATCGCGAGATCGCACGCGCGATGGGCGTTGTCGGCGTTGACGAGATGACGCAGGACGAGTACCGCAAAGCGGCAGTCGAGGCTGTACGTAAGCTTTCCGAGGACGTCGGAATTGTTTCGTCTCTCAAGGGCGTGCTCAAGGAGGAGGACGTACACAATATGTCCGTTGACGCATACAACGACGCGTGCCGTCCCGGCAATCCGAGAGACACCTCCGTTGAGGAGATCGAGGAGCTTTACAGAAGTCTCATCTGATAAAAAGATACGAAAAACATAAAAAAACAGCACCGAAAGGTGCTGTTTTTTATGTTTTATTCTTCTTCGGGAACGTCATGAACGTGACATACGTTTTCTTCGGGAACGTCGAAGTCGATCTCTCTGCCCGTCTTACGGTAGTAGTCGGCGAGAGCCGCCTTTACGGCCTCCTCGGCGAGGACGGAGCAGTGGATCTTGACAGCAGGCAGACCGCCGAGCGCTTCAACAACGGCTTTGTTTGTCATTGCGAGGGCTTCCTTGATCGAACAGCCCTTGATGAGCTCCGTCGCCATGGACGATGTCGCGATAGCGGCGCCGCAGCCGAAGGTCTTGAACTTAACGTCAACGATTATGTCATTTTCGATCTTGAGGAACATCTGCATGATATCGCCGCAGGTAGCGTTGCCGACGGTGCCTACACCGTCCGCGTTTTCGATCTCGCCCACGTTTCTCGGATGAGCGAAATGATCCATTACTTTTTCACTGTACTGCATGGTATAATTCCTTTCTTACTGCTTGGGATCGCCCGGATAAATGGGGCTCATTGCGCGCAGGCGTGCAACGATGGGGGGGAGCTTTTCTATAATGTAGTCGATGTCTGCGTCGGTGTTGTGATGCGAGAGCGAGACGCGCATGGATCCGTGAGCTTTTTCGGCAGGCAAGCCGATCGAGAGAAGCACGTGCGAGGGCTCAAGCGAATTTGACGAGCAGGCGGAGCCTGTCGAGATGCAGATGCCTTCCATGTCGAGCAGGAGCAGGAGGCTTTCGCCTTCGATGAACTCAAAGCTGATGTTCAGATTGCCGGGCAGACGGTGCTCCTTTGAGCCGTTGTATATGGTGTACGGGATGTTTTCCGTGATGTAGCTTGCGAGTCTGTCGCGAAGTGCGGAGACGCGAGCCATGTCGGGAAGCTGCTCGGAGGCAAGCGTAAGCGCTTTTGCCATAGCGACGATGCCAGCTACGTTTTCGGTACCGCTTCTCATCAGACGTTCCTGACCGCCGCCGTCAAGATACTTGCCGATCTTGAGTCCGCGACGGATGTAAAGACCGCCCACTCCCTTGGGAGCGCCGAATTTGTGACCGGAGAAGCTGAGCATATCCGCTCCGATCTCATGGCAGCTGACGGGGATCGCACCGACGGCTTGTACGGCGTCTGTGAAGAACAGCGCGCCCTTGTCATGAGCGAGCTTTGCAAGCTCTGCTACGGGCTGGATCGTGCCGATCTCGTTGTTTGCGTACATAACGGCGAGGATCGCGGTATCTGCGTCGAGCACGCGCGTAAGCTCGTCCATGTCTATTATACCATCGGAGGTCACGTTAACGAAGGTGACTCTGAAGCCCTCCGCTTCGAGCGCGCGGCACGAATTGAGCACTGCGGGATGCTCGATCTTACTTGTGATGATGTGCTTTCGACCGTACTTCTTGAGCATAAAGCGTGCGCCGCCCTTGAGCGCCCAGTTGTCCGCTTCGGTGCCGCAGGATGTGAAGTAAATTTCGTTATCGGAGGCGCCGAGAACGGATGCGATGTCGGCGCGAGCCGCATCAAGTCCCTTTTTCGCTTCTCTGCCGACGGAGTACATGCTTGACGGATTGCCCCAGACCTCGGTGAGGTAAGGCCTCATCGCGTCAAACGCTTCGGGCAATACGGGAGATGTTGCCGCATTGTCTGCGTAAACAAATCTTTTTTCCAAAATATATACCTCTTGATTAAGTTGATTTTATGTGGTACAATTATTATACCACGTACTTAAATTATATCAAGTACGCAGATTTTTAATATAAGGTATCATTTTTATGACTGCAAAAAGAATAATTATAGATCCGGCATCCGGAATTTCGGAGTGCCCCGCCTGCAAAAACGGCTGTGACGGAAATTGCATGGGAAATTGCGGCGGAGGCTGCGGAAACAGCTCCGATTCGACGCTGTCCGCGTGCCCGCTGACGGCGGTTTTGTCCGTCATCGGCGGCAAATGGAAGATCCCGATCCTGTGTGCGCTCTCGCGTGCGCCCGAAACGAGATACAACGAGCTGAAGCGCAAGGTGCATCACGTCACAAACACGATGCTTGCGAACTCGCTTCGCGAGCTTGAGGAGGATGGGCTCGTTCTGCGCCATCAGTACGCAGAAATGCCTGTCAGAGTCGAATATTCGCTGACGGAAACAGGCAGAAGCCTTCTGCCGATCCTGACTCAGCTCCAAGCATGGGGGCTTACATACTTGCCGTCTGCCGCTTCGTCGGCGGAAGAAAAACGTGAGGGGTGAGAAAAAATGAAACTTCGAATCGGTGTTGACCTCGGCGGCACAAACATTGCCGTCGGAATCGTAGACGAAAGCTATAATATAATAGGAAGATTATCTGTCCCGACGCCCAAAACATCGGCGGACGAGATCGCGGACAAAATTGCCTGCACCGTTAAAACACTCCTGTCAACTCACGGGCTGGCAGTAGATGAGCTTGACGGGCTCGGCATCGGTGCGCCCGGAATCGTTGACGCCGACAATGGCGTTGTCGATTACGTCTGCAATCTGCCGATGAGGTATTATCCGCTCGCCGAAGCTGTTTCGGAACGTCTCGGCGTCGGCTACGCGAAGCGTATTCGACTTGAAAACGATGCGTCCGCGGCGGCTCTCGGCGAGATGCTTGCCGGCGCGGGAAAGGGGATGCGCGATTTTATGCTTATAACGCTCGGCACCGGCGTCGGCGGCGGAGTTGTATCGGACGGCAAGCTGCTCCCGTCGTTCAACCATGCCGGAGGCGAGCTCGGTCACACTGTTATAGTCGTTGACGGCGAAAGCTGTGCGTGCGGGCGCAGGGGATGCGCAGAGACGTACTGCTCCGCGTCTGCGCTTGCGCGTATGGGACGCGAGGCGGCAAAATCCGGAAAGAAAACGATTCTGACATCAACACTGACGGAAGCGAAGGCGGTGTTTGACGCCGCCGACAAGGGCGATGCCGTTGCCGCTTCGGTGCTCGAAGCTTACTTCAAGTATGTTGCCGTCATGCTTGCGAATTTCATCAACATATTTCAGCCGGAGGCGATCGCGATCGGGGGCGGTGTGTCCGGCGCGGGAGAAAAGCTGCTTGCTCCGCTTAACAAGCTTATCTTTCCCGATATGATATATAACCGCAATCAACCCAAGTCCATGTATACCCGACTTTTGACGGCGAGCCTCGGAGGGGACGCGGGAATTATAGGCGCCGCTTTTCTCGGCACGCAGACAAAGGAGGGGTGACCGATGAAGCCTTCGTATACGGAGCTGCCGGTCGGATACGACGAAATATTTGCCGTCGATCTGCAAAAAAACAAGAAGCTTGCGATTTGGATAAACGTTGCCGCCGTTCTCATTTCGGTTGTTATGGCTGTTGCCGCGGCGGTTTTTGCCCCGATCTTGACGCTTTTCGATTTGTCGGAGGGACTCGGTGCGTATTTGCTCCGCATGGGAGTGCTCATGGTTGGGCTTGTCGCGTATATCGTGCTCCATGAGCTTGTCCACGGCGTGACGATGCGCCTTTGCGGAACGAAAAAGATAAAGTACGGATTTACGGGACTGTACGCCTTTGCGGGAAGCACCGATTATTACTCCAAAAAAGCGTACATCTTGATCGCGCTTGCGCCCGTCGTCGTCTGGGGAGTCGTGCTCGGCGTGCTGTGTGCGCTCTTGCCGCAGAGCTGGTTTTGGGTCGTGTACGTGATCCAGATCTCAAACATTTCGGGCGCTGCGGGAGACTTTTATGTTACGCTTCGCTTTATGCGTCTGCCCGACGATATCCTTGTTAAGGATTACGGCGTCGGAATGACCGTTTATTCGGCAAAATAAAGAAAAAGCTGTAAAAAGCATTGCGCTTTTTACAGCTTTTTTGATTCAGATCACGACGACGCGGCGCGGCACGCCGTTTTCGTCTGTGTTTGCGGGCGACGCGACCTTTGAGACGGGGACGCGGAAGCGCTTCGCTATGTCCCACGCGCGCTCGCCCGACGTCGGATAGCAGACGCGGATGCAGTGCGGAGTCGGCTCGGCGTTGCCGTCAATGCTGAGTGCTTCGAGCACGGGCAAGCGCTTGGGCGCGGTTGCGGATACGGACACGAACAGCTCCGCCGAAACTGACAGCTCACCGTCCGCTCTGCCGGAAACGGACAAAACAGATACGTCGGCAATGTAATCCGGCGTCTCGCAGTCGGCGTCCTTGACTGAAACAGGGATCTCACAGTTCCAAGGCACGCTGTATGGCACGTTTTCACGCTCGTCGTCTGCGCTTATGAGCGCTGTCCCTGTGAGCGATCCCGTCAGACGAAGCTTTTCGCCGTTCCCTTCGATGCGTGCGCTTTCGACGACGGCGGAGCCTGTCAAAAGCTCGGCTCGCCCCGTGCGCGAAACGGCAGTCCGCTCGTTTACCGAGATCGGAGTCGATGCCGCCGCGATCACGCTTGAATAGCAAAGCTCTCCGTATTCCGCGCTTGACGGAGATACTGTGCTGAACGCGTCAAGTACAACGTCAGCGGAAACGGAGAAAAGCACCTCCGTGAAAAGCTCGTAGGTCACGTCCGCAGTGTCGGCGCCGTCGCCCTCGCGGATCGTGACGGAGGAAACGCTTCCGAAGCCGCGACAGTAGGCGGCAAGATCAAAGCTCAGATCGTCGGGCAGATCAAGCGCGACTGCTTCGTCAAACGGGATAGAGACAGTCTCTGTTCGGATCGCATCGTTTTCGACGAAAAAGCAGGTTATAAGTATATCTCCCGTCAAGCGACATTCCGACGGCGATGACGGCGAGCAGGTATCAACGCGTATGCCGCCTCTGCAATAAAGCGGCGTGCCGACGTCGCGAAGCTCCGTGCTTGCGTACAGATCGCGTGACGAGCCCGAAACGGAAACGGCGGAGGCGATGTTTTTCGTCAGCTTTTCTACGCTGTCTGCGGCGCATCCGGACGGAACTGTGACGGGAGTGAGCGACGCCGCCTCGATGCGGCTCGAAAGACGTGCACGAAGCGAGAGCTTTCTCGGCGCGGTAACGCGGCAAAAGACGCTTTCCACTGTAGTGACAGCGCGGCAATGCGGAGTGACGCCGGGAGGAAACGCTCCGAGAACGGCGGTGTTGTCGTAATCGCAACGAAAGACGGCGCCCGTCGGTGCGGCGCTCTCTCCGCCTTGCCATACGACCTCGAAGGCGACCTCGCCGCTTTGCTCCGCCGTTATGCCCGACGAGCCGGACGGCTTGAGGTATAAGCCGTCCGAGGAGAGGGCGCATTCCACCGACAGCAGCTTTTCAACCTCCGGAAGATAGTCGGGGACAGTGAATTCCCCGACGCAATCGTGTGTAAGTCTTATGTCACGTTCGATTTTTGTTGTTTTCATTCTAAGCCTCTTTTCGGTCAAGGTGTTTTTGCTTTATGTTTACGCGTCTGAGCCGATAAATATGACAAACGAACATTTTTTCGTAAAATTTGCAAAAAACGCTTCCAATTTACGGAGGATGTGATACAATAATGTTGAAGAAACGAAATTTTGAACGGGGAGCGCCATGAAAGTTGCCGTTATCGGATCGAGAAGCATAATGAGAATAAGGCTTGAGGATTATCTTCCGCCGGAAACGGAGGAGATCGTTTCCGGCGGCGCGAGAGGAGTTGACACCTGCGCCGCAAATTACGCGCGCGCCAACGGCATACCGCTAAGGGAAGTCTTGCCGGAGTACGAGCTTTACGGGAAGGCGGCGCCGCTCGTCAGAAACGACCTCATCGTTGAGTACGCGGACATGGTGCTTGCGTTTTGGGATGGCAATTCGACGGGCACGCAGTACGTTGTTCGCAAATGCCGTCAGCTCGGAAAGCCGGTGAGAGTGTTCAAGATCGTTGATTGACCGCAAAAGGCAAAGACGCGACGACAAGTGTCGAAAACATACATAAAATGTCATAAAATCCTCTTAAATTTGAAACTTGTATAAGCATTGGAAGCAAAATTGAAAAATTTGTGCAAAACGCGCAGATGTAAAAATTTTTAGCCCAATTTTGTGCACGACGACGGAAATGTGAATTTTTTTTGAACTCTGCGAAATCGACAACGTAGGAAGCGCAACTTTGACACGTGGTAATTTTTATTTACCCAATGCCGAAACCATCGCTTAGAATACTACAAAATGTGTCACAAACGGGCGCAAAGCCGCTATATTGTAGGCGGTACACAAAGCGCAGGTAACTTTGATTTACCAAAACGACCGCAAAAACATCGACGCACTGAACGCTCGTTTCGCACCTGCTTATTTATAATATATTTGAAGCAAAACGAAACGTTTTCGCACCCGTCACGCTTCGTTCATTTGGCTATCACACCGTTTTATGAATGCTTGACAGATTTTTTTGCGTATGATAATATATTGTTATGAAAATTTGACGTAGTCTGCCGTGATGTCGGAAGCGGAGATGAGGTCAACAATCAAACGGTGTTTCGCCCACCGATAAAGAAGGCGCTTTTTTAGACGCCGAAAGGCGAAAACAGCGATTATCCCCCATGGCTTACGGCTTTCGTGAGCTGAAGCCGCAAGTCGGGATGACGCCAAACCAAGGTAGGAGGAAGTTCTATGAACAGAACAAAGCTTCAAAAGCTCATGGCTCTTTTCCTTGCTATCCTGACCATTGCAGGTACATTTGCCGTTCCTGTTATGGCTGCGGATGCCGGATCTGAGACAGACAAAAACGAAGGCACGTCCTCTCGTAAGGATCTTGCGGAGATCAGTGCGGCGCTCAACGCGATCACGTATCTTGAATACTGCAAGGAGCACAAGGACGCAGTGCGTGCCACCAAGGAAGTCACCGTTGACGCTTCGGTTTATAATAAGGAAATGACCGACGCGGCAGTTGAGGTGTACAAAGATTACGAAGGAATGGAAGGCGATTCGCTCTTTATTCCCGACACCGGTAAGGTTACATGGGATGTTAAGGTCCCCGAAACCGGAAAATATGCGATCGAGGTCGTTTATTATCCTATCAGTAATAAAGCGAATTCCATCGAGCGTATGTTCTACATCAACGACGAAGTTCCCTTCTCTGAAGCAAGATACCTTGCTATGACGAAGATCTGGAGAAACGACTACAAGAAGGACGAAAACGGCAAGGATATTTTTCTCAGCGATATCAACGGCAATGATATCCGTCCCGAAACGTACGAGGATCCTGATTGGGTAAAGGCAGACTTCATCGACAGTAACGGATACTATTCTGATCCCTTCGAGTTCTTCTTTGAAGAAGGCGAAAACACCATCGCGCTCGAAGCGGTAAGAGAGCCCGTTGTGATCAAGTCGATCAGACTTTATCCTTATGAAGATCTTCCCACCTATGAAGAAGTAAAGGCGCAGTATGCGGCAAACGGCTACAAGGAAGCAACAGCAGATCCCATAAAGGTCAATGCCGAATTCACAACAGCTACTTCTCACCAGACGATCTACCCCATTTACGACAGAACCTCCTCGATCACTGATCCTCAGGATCCGGTGCTCGTTAAGCTGAACACGATCGGCTCCGATAAGTGGCAGCAGGTCGGTCAGTGGATCGAATACGATATAGAGGTTCCCGCGGACGGTCTTTATACGATCGCGGCAAGATTCAAGCAGTCCGAGCTTTCCGGTCTGTATGTTTCGAGACGTCTCTATATCGACGGAGAAATTCCGTTTGAAGAATGTAACTATTTGCAGTTCGCATATTCGAACTCTTGGCAGTCCAAGAGATTCGGTGAAAATGAGGAAGGCGACGAGCCTTATCAGTTCTACCTTACAAAGGGTAAGCACACAATCCGACTTGAAGTAACTCTCGGCGAGCTCGGAACGATCGTTCGTGACGTAAGCGACACACTCGAAGTTATCAACGATGCTTATCTTTCCATCTTAAAGCTCACAGGAACAAACCCCGACTCTTACCGTGACTACGGTTTCTCGCGTGTAATCCCCGGTACGATCAAGAACCTCGTTCTTGAGTCCAGAAACCTCGAAACCATCATCAATCAGCTCGAATCCATGAACGGCGTTGCCGGTGAAAATACCGCAACACTTTCCGAGGTTCAGAGACTTGTCAATAAGATGGCTTCCGATGAGGACGAAATCGCCCCGAACCTTACAACGCTTAAATCCAACGTCGGTACTCTCGGTACTTGGGTAAATACAGTTACCAAGCAGCCTCTTGAGATCGACTACCTTTCCATACAGCCCATTTCCGCAGAGCTTCCCAGGGCTGAGGCTAATTTCTTCCAGGCTATCTGGTTTGAGATCCGTTCCTTCATCGGAAGCTTCTACACGGACTATAACTCGCTCGGATCTACCGTCGAGGTTGACGAAACAAACTCCGTTGACGTTTGGGTCGTAACCGGACGTGACCAGGCGCAGATCATCCGTAACCTTATAGATAATAACTTCACTCCCCAGAGCGGTGTAGCTGTTAACCTTAAGCTCGTTGCGGGCGGAACGCTTCTTCCCTCTGTCCTCGCGGGCGTCGGACCTGACGTTTCCCTCTTTACCGGCGACGGTGACGTTATTAACTACGCGATCCGCGGTGCTCTCCAGGGTCTTAACGACAAGCTCTGCAAGAACTGCAAGTCCAAGGGTAAGGAAACTCTTAAATATGTTGACGGCGGCGACTATCACTGCGACGAATGCGACGCAGACGGCGCTGACAACTGGGAGATCTTCTTCGATACCTTCGAGGAGGTAACAAAGAGATTCTCCGCAGCGGCTACTATCCCGCTTACGCTTTACGGCGAAACATTCGCGATCCCCGAAACTCAGACGTTCCCGATGCTCTTCTACCGTAAGGACATCCTCGCTGACCTCGGACTCGAAGTCCCCAAGACTTGGGACGACGTTCTCGCAATGATCCCCGTACTTCAGTACAATAACATGGAAATCGGTCTTACCGCCGATTACCTCACATACCTCTACCAGATGGGCGGCGACCTTTACGCCGATAACGGTATGAGAG